>NZ_JBVAYX010000007.1:0-191973 GCF_055412825.1 Pseudarthrobacter linnaei | reverse complement strand
TTAAACGGTCGAGAGCCCCAACCACACGGTTGGGGCTCTCCCGCATTTAACGGAAGCACCACGTAACCGGGCACCAACGCCAAGCACCCCCGCCACCACCCGCCGGCCCCGGTTCCACCACCTCCCACAGCCACCGGCGCCGGAACCGCCACAGGAACCGGTTCCAGCACCTCCCACAGCCACCGGTCAGCCGGGGATCTTCCTGCCGTGGATCCAGGCCAGCAGCTCGACAGCAAGCCCGCCGCCCAGTGCGGCCGCTCCGGCGGCCCGCAACAACTCCGCCGGCGGCCGGGCTCCCCGCAGTCCGGCCAGAAGGTGAGGGAGTGTCGGGCCGCGGGTAGAGTTGTTGCCCATGGATAACCTCTTCAGCCACGCAGCCTCTGACGCCGCCGAGACACCGGAGCCCGCTGCGGCCGACGGGCTGGACCCCGTCGTGTACGCGGTTATTGTCCCGGGGGCAGTGGCGCGCGCCTTTGTTGGTTTCACCGAACACACGCATCTCTGGTGGCCACTTGAGCAGCACAGTGTCTTCGGCGCCGGCTCCTACGTGGAATTCGAAGAGAACCTGGTTTTGGAGAGCGCGGATGACGGCAGAACAGCCATCTGGGGGTCTATCGATGACTGGCAGCCCCCGCTGTCTTTCCATGCCAGCTGGCACCCCGGTTCGTCCGCCGTCTGGTCCACGGAGCTGCGCGTCGCGTTCCGGGCCGTGGAGGGCGGTACGGAGCTCCGACTCGTGCACGGCGGGTGGGAAGGCGCCGAGGACCCCGCCGCCACGAGGGCGGAGTACGCTGCCGGCTGGCCGGGGGTACTGGACCGGTTCGTGCGCTTCATGGGTGGTGCCGGCGCCATAGACTGAAGGCCGGATTCGACGAACTGGAGACCGCATGAGCATCATCGACGAGCTCACCTCTGTCCTGGGCGCGGCCAAGGTCGCCCTGGATGCCCCCACCCTGACCGTATATGCCGTGGACCAGGCGCCGGTGCTGGACTATCAGCTGCCGCAGGCCGTGGTCCGGGCCGAATCCATCGAAGACGTCCAGGTTACGGTCCGCGCCTGCGCATCCCAAGGGGTTCCGCTGGTGGCCCGCGGCGCCGGGACGGGGGTCTCCGGTGGTGCCCACGCGAGCAAGGACTGCGTCGTGCTGAGCCTGGAACGGATGAACCGCATCCTGGACCTGAACCCCGATGACGAGACGGCCGTCGTCGAACCCGGGGTCATCAACGCGGAGCTCAACGCGGCCGCGGCAGTCCACGGACTCATGTATGCCCCCGACCCGGCCAGCTTCAAGATGTCCACGATCGGCGGCAACGTGGCCACCAACGCCGGCGGCCTGCGCTGCGCCAAGTACGGCGTGACCCGCGACTCGGTGCTGGCGCTCGACGTCGTACTGGCGGATGGCTCGCTCATCCACACCGGCCACCAGACCTTCAAAGGTGTCGCCGGCTACGACCTCACCGGGCTCTTCGTCGGCTCCGAGGGGACGCTGGGGATCGTCGTCGGCATCACCGTCCGGCTCAAGTACCTCCCGCAGGACGTGCACACGATCGCCGCCTTCTACCCGGACTTCCGCAGCGCCGCGGCAGGCGTCCTCGCCGTGGGCAGGGCGCGCGTGCAGCCGGCCATCATGGAACTACTCGACAGCGGCACCCTGGCCCAGCTCGATGCGCTCCACGGCTCGGACCTCGCCGCCCGGGGACAGTCCCTGCTGCTGATCCAGACCGACGGCTTCGGCGCAGCGGCGGAGGCGGCGGCGATCCGTCCCGTGCTCGTGGCCGGCGGCGCAGTCGTGACCATGGAAGCCAGTGCGGAGGCGGAGCGGCTGGTGGACCTGCGGCGCAACAGCCGCGGGGTGGAGGTCGACGACGAATACCGGGTGGGGGAGGACGTCGCCGTCCCGCGCTCAAGGCTGGTCGACTACGTCGCTGAGCTGGAAGCCATGGCGGCGGCGTACGGGGTCAGGCTCAAGGTGGTGGCGCACGCCGGCGACGGGAATTTGCACCCGACGTTCTGGGTGGACCGGGTGGACAGCGCTGCCGGCGCCGATGCCATGGGGCGGCTGGGCGAGGCCCTGGATAAATCCATCACCGTGGCGCTGGCGATGGGCGGCACCATCACGGGGGAGCACGGGATCGGCCAGTTCAAGCTGCGCTGGCTCGGGCTGGAACAGAAGGAACCCGTGCGTGAACTTCAGCGCCGGATCAAGGAATTGTTCGACCCGGCGGGGATCCTGAACCCCGGCAAGGCGATTTAGCGCGGCTGTGCTACGAAGGGGGGCTTCGGGGAGCAGCGCCCGGGACAGCTAATCGTCGGAGTCCGGGTATTCGTCGATGGACTCGTCGGTGCCGTAGCGGGATTCCTCCGTTTCCACCTCCAGGATCTTGAGCAGCCCCGTGTCCGGATTCAGCATGATGGCCGCCTCGTCCCGGCGGTGGCGCAGCTCGGAGTCAATGTAGGACTGCACGGCTTCGGCCAGGGGGATGTGCCGGTTCTCCTTCTCGGACATGTACCAGCGGTGCTCAAGGATCTCATGCACTGCCTCCGCGGGCTCCAGCTTCCCGGACAGGTCGCGGGGGATAGAACGGACAATCGGTTCGAAAATCTGGCTGACCCACAGATGGGCGCTGTAGGCCTCGTCCATCCCGGGGTTGTTGTCCGCACGGAAGGAGTCCATGTCGTTCAGGAGCCGGCGGGCCTGGTTTTCCTGGGCGTCCAGGCCGGTCAGGCGCAGCAGCCGGCGCTGGTGGTGGCCGGCGTCGACCACCTTGGGCTGAAGCTGGATCGTCGAACCGTTCTGCGTCGTCTTGATGGCGTATTCCTCGACGTCGAACCCCAACTCGTTGAGCTTCCGGATGCGGGCCGCCACCCGCCAGCGCTCACCGATCTCGAACGATTCCTTCTCCGTCAGCTCGGTCCAGAGGCGCCGGTAACTGTCCATGATGAGTTCACTCGTGGCCACGGGGTCCACTTTTTCCTCGATCAGGCCGCCGTCGAGCAGGTCCATGAGTTCGCCGGCGATATTGACCCGGGCAATCTCCAGATCGTATTCGCGCTGACCCGTGGACAGGTCCGGATACAGCTCGCCGGTCTCCGCGTCCACGAGGTAGGCGGCGAACGCTCCGGCGTCGCGGCGGAACAAAGTGTTGGAAAGCGAGACGTCGCCCCAGTAGAACCCGATCAGGTGCAGGCGCACCAGGAGCAGAGCCTGGGCGTCGATCAGGCGGGTGAGTGTGTCCTTGCGCAGCATCTGCGAGAAGAGGGCGCGGTACGGCATGGAGAATTTCAGGTGCCGGGTGACGAGCACGGGATTCAGCGGGCGGCCGTCCGGCGTCGTGCGGCCGGTGATGACGGCGACCGGTTCCACGCAGGGCACGTCCAGCCGGGCGAGCTTGCGGAGCATGTGGTATTCGTGGCGGGCCACGTGTTCCGAGGTTTCCTTGATGGCGATGACGGAGCCGCCAAGGTGGGCGAAGCGGACAATGTGACGGGAGATGCCGCGGGGGAGCGCGGCGAGGTGTTCCGCCGGCCACTCCTCCAGCGCGATGTGCCAGGGCAGGTCCAGGAGCTCCGGCTCGGTGGCGGCGGCGGTGATGCTCAGCGAGCTGGAGGCCACGGACGCCTTGCTGTCATTGGCGCTGGCGGCTTCGAACCGGGGCAGCTTGCCGATCTGGCCGTAGTCGGTGGGCTCGTCGTGCCACCGGGCACTGTTTTCCTCGGTGATGTGGTTGTCCTCGGTCATGAGCCAATTCTTCCGTACTTAAGGGCGGCGGCCCTAACGAAGGGTGCTGCCAGGGGAGTTAAAGCCCGACGGCGGTCCTCCAGTAAGGAGGACCGCCGTCAGTCGTGTCGTGGGGACCCACTCCGGCAGGTTCCCTGGCCGACGCGGACCGCCGTGCCGGCCGGTGGGACTAGTCGCCCAGGCGCAGCCCGGTCTTGGTGTCGAACAGGTGTACGTGGCCTGACTGCGGCCGGACCCAGATGGATTCGCCCTTCATCGGGGGGCGTCGGCCGTCGACGCGCGCCACGATGTCGTGGCTCTTGCCGTCCAGCGTGGTGTGGCCGTAGATGTATGCGTCGGCGCCGAGTTCCTCGACGACGTCGACCTCGACCTGGAGGCCTTCGCCCTGGGCAACCTGCTCGAGGTCTTCCGGACGGGAGCCGAGCGTGACCGTTTTGCCGCTGGCCTCTTCGAGGACGTTGTGCGGCACCGGGTAGATCGTGCCGCCGAACTGCACGCCGCCGTCGACGACGGGGAGCTCGAGCAGGTTCATCGCGGGGGAGCCGATGAAGCCGGCGACGAAGACGTTCTTGGGCTTGTCGTACAGGTTGCGCGGGGTGTCGACCTGCATCAGCAGGCCGTCCTTCAGCACGGCGACGCGGTCGCCCATGGTCATGGCCTCGACCTGGTCGTGGGTCACGTAGACCGTGGTGACGCCCAGGCGGCGGGTCAGGGACGCGATCTGCGTGCGGGTCTGCACGCGGAGCTTCGCATCAAGGTTGGACAGCGGCTCATCCATGAGGAAGACCTGCGGGTTTCGTACGATCGCGCGGCCCATGGCAACACGCTGGCGCTGGCCACCGGAGAGCGCCTTCGGCTTGCGGTCCAGGTACGGCTCCAGGTCCAGCAGCTTGGCAGCTTCACGGACCCGCTCGGCGCGCTCTTCCTTACTGACGCCGGCGATCTTCAGGGCGAAGCCCATGTTGTCTGCGACCGTCATGTGCGGGTACAGGGCGTAGTTCTGGAAGACCATGGCGATGTCGCGGTCCTTCGGGGGAACATCGGTGACATCGCGGTCGCCAATGAGGATCCGGCCGGCGTTGACGTCCTCAAGACCTGCGAGCATACGCAGGGAGGTCGACTTGCCACAGCCGGAGGGGCCAACGAGGACCAGGAATTCGCCGTCGGCGATTTCAATGTTGAGCTTGTCAACAGCGGGCTTATCCGTGCCCGGGTACAGACGGGTTGCGTTGTCAAAAGTAACTGTAGCCACAGTTATCAATCCCTTCACCGGCAGGTACGTGCCGGACGATCCGTAGTGAATGGTCGTATTTTTCAGTTGTTAATTCAGTTGTCAGCACTTGATCGTGCGTATACTCCCCGGCCGAAGCCGAGGAGTATCCAATGACGCCGCACGGTACTTGTGCGCCACATCACTACTAGAGTATGTCATATTTTTGGCGAATGGGCCAAAATGTTGCGGATGTCACACGTGATCCGGCTCGCCCGGGGATTGCTATGAGGTAGGATCCGGCAGCCCGAGGCCGCGTTTCCGTTCCCGCAGCAGGGCCTCCAGCAGCTCCGAAATGTGCGCCGGCGCTTCGATCCGGAACTGGGCCTGGGTGAAGTCCAGGCCGACCTTCACCCCGAGATCCCCGGGGAGCAGGCGGGCGAGGGCGTCCTCGTCGGTGGTGTCATCGCCCGCGAAGACCGTGGCAGTGGCGCCGCTGGCCTGGCGCAGGAACGCGATGCCTTCCCCCTTGGAGGAGTGGACCACGGAGGTCTCCAGCACACGGTTGCCGCTCTTCAGGTACACCCCGGGCCGGTCCTGCAGGACGGCGCGGGCAGCAGCGACGGCGTCCTCGGCAACATCGTCCGCGGCCAGCCGGGTGTGCAGGACGACGCCGGCCGGCTTGTCCTCGAGCAGGGTTCCGGGTGCCAGCTCCACGATGCCCTCCAGCTCGCGCCGGACCTCGGCGAGCAGTTCCCGGCGGGCGTCGTCGAGTTCCAGTTTCGAGGACCCCGGTCCCATCCAGACCTCGGCGCCGTGGCTGCCGATCAGCAGCGTCTTCTCCGGCGGGAAGGCGACCGCCCGCAGGCTGTCCAGGGCGCGCCCGGAGATGAGCGCCGTCGTCGTCCGCGGCAGCTCGGTGAGAGCGGCGAAGGCCGCTGCCGAGCGGGGGAGGGCGCGGGCGTCTTTGGCGTGGTCCACGAGGGGTGCCATGGTGCCGTCAAAATCCATGGCGACCAGCAGGTGCTCCGTTGCGGCGATGCGGCGCAGGGCCTCAAGCAGGTCCGGGGCGAGCGAGAGCGGTGTCTTCTCCGGAGAGAGCTCAGGAGTCATCGCGGATTACCTTTTCTTCGAGCGCGGTGAGGAAGTCGGAGGACCAGAGGTCGACGTCGTGGTCCAGGATCTGTTTGCGCATCGCACGCATCCGGCGCGCGGCCTCCGACGGCTGCATGTTGACGGCCCGCATGATGGTGTCCTTGAGGCCGTCGATGTCGTGCGGGTTCATCAGCAGGGCCTGCTTGAGCTGGTCTGCGGCGCCGGCGAACTCGCTGAGCACCAGCGCGCCGTCATTGTTGGTCCGCGCCGTGACGTATTCCTTGGCGACGAGGTTCATCCCGTCGCGCAGCGCGGTGACGAGCATAACGTCCGCTGCCAGGTACAGCGCTACCATCTCCTCGACGGGGTAGCTGTGGTTCAGGTAGCGCACGGCGGTGTTCTGCATGGTGTCGTAGGTGCCGTTGATGTGACCCACCGTGCCCTCCACTTCTTCGCGAAGGAGGCGGTACTGCTCCACCCGTTCCCGGCTGGGACTGGCGACCTGGATCAGGGCGGCGTCCTCCACCGTGACCTTGCCGTCGGCCAGGAGTTCCTCGTAGGCCTTAAGCCGGTGCCGGATGCCCTTGGTGTAGTCCAGGCGGTCGACGCCGAGAAGGATGGTTTTGGGGTTCCCGAGATCACGGCGGATCTGCCGGGAGCGTTCGATGATTTCGGGGTTCCGGGCGAGTTCGCTGATCTGCTTGACGTCAATCGAGATGGGGAACGCCTGGGCGCGGGCGATGTGGGTGGTGGCCCCGTCGCTGCCCTTGACATGGACCTGTTGCCGCTTGACGCTGGCCCCGAGGAAGCGGCGGGCGGAACGCATGAAGTTGCCGGCGTCGCTGCTGCGCTGGAAGCCGACCAGGTCGGCGCCCAACAGGCCGTCGATGATGGCGCGGCGCCACGGGAGCTGGGCGAAGATCTCCGGCGGCGGGAACGGGATGTGGTTGAAGAAGCCGATCTTCAGGTCCGGACGCGCCTCGCGCAGCATCTTCGGGACGAGCTGGAGCTGGTAATCCTGGACCCAGACAGTGGCGCCGGGGCTGGCGTGGTGGATCACGGCGTCCGCGAACCGGCGGTTGACCTTGCGGTAGGAGTCCCACCAGGTCCGGTGGAACTCCGGCGGAGCGATCACGTCATGGTAGAGCGGCCAGAGCGTGGAATTGGAGAACCCCTCGTAGAAGAATTCGATGTCGTGCGTGCTCAAATGGACCGGAACAAGATCGATCCCGCCATGGCTGAAAGGCTGGAGATGCTCATCCGGTGCGCCGTGCCAGCCGACCCACGCGCCGTCGGTCTTGGTCATCAAGGGTGCCAGTGCGGTGACCAGGCCGCCGGGGGAGCGGCGCCAGCCGCCCTCGCAACCAGGTTCGTCCGGGGAGCAGCGGTCGACCGGCATGCGGTTGGACACCACCATGAAGTCATACTGCGCGTCCGGATCGGTGCCGTGCGCGACCGCGCCGTTGGATTCTGGATCCGATTCGGCGTGTTTAGTTGCCTGCATTGGTGCTCCCTGGGTTCGCTCTTGGCTCCTATCCACCCTAGCCCGGCGGAATCTTCTGTGCTATTCGCCCCCCGGAAGGCGCTAAGGAAAGTTGAAAGCGCAAGTTCCCAGATTTCTCCCCTAAAATGATGAATTGCCACCCAGTGGATATCACCGGCCGATCGACCCGAGGAACTAATGAGCCCCGCAAACGAACCCCGTCAGTCCAAAACAGAGCGAACTGCCGCGGCCCGCGAGAAAGCCCGTGAAATCCGGGAGGCGCAGGTGAAGAAGGACAAGCGCAACAAGCTGCTCATCGGCTGGGGCATCGTTGCCGCAGTCGTGGCCATCATTGTGGTGGTGGCGCTGGTCGTCACCTCGAACATTCAGAACAACGCCCCGATTGCGGACGAGGGACCCGCCCCGGCCAACGGCAACGTTTACGGCGGCGTGACGCTGCTGGCCACCTCCGAGGTCGCAAAGACCGAGCCTGCGACTGTCCGGGTCGCCGACATTCCCGCGCCGGCGGAAACCCCGCCGGCAGTAGTGACCGCACCCGGTGCCGAGGCTGAGGCCGGGAAGCCGGTCAAGGTGGTCCTCTACATCGACTTCATCTGCCCCGCGTGCAAGAACTTTGAGACCCAGTACAACGAGACCCTTACGAACCTTCGCAACGAAGGCAAGATCAGCGTGGAATACCGTCCGCTGGGCTTCCTGGACCGCCAATCCAGCACCAACTACTCGTCCCGCGCCGCCAACGCGGCGGCCTGCGTTGTGAACGAATCGCCGGAGAAATACGCGGACTTCGTCAATGCGCTGTTCGCGAAGCAGCCTGCTGAAGGCGGCGCCGGCATCTCGGATGCGGATCTGAAGAAGATGGCCACCGATGTCGGGGCCAAGAGCATCGACACGTGCGTGGACGGGAAGACCTTCCGTCCGTGGGTGAAGTACTCCACCCAGCAGGCGGCCTCCATCGGTGTCACCGGCACGCCCACCGTGTTCGTTGACGGCGCGCAGTGGGGCAAGGGCGAGAGCGCCCAGACCCCGTTCGAGGACTTCCTCCAGGCCGCCATCGACGCCAAGCAGTAGGCGGCACGACACAACAGAAAAGTGCTGGTCCGGTTCCGGATTCGTCCGGAGCCGGGCCTGTTTTTATCCCCGGGCATCTGTGGGCTAACCTTATCTAGCGCCATGGCGCCAGGCCCCTCATCGCGGCCCGGTGCCCGCCGGCGCACAGGAATGCCTCCTTAGCTCAGTTGGCCAGAGCACCGCTCTTGTAAAGCGGGGGTCGTCGGTTCGAATCCGACAGGGGGCCCCAACAATAACCGCGTCGTTACCGGGAACTATCCCGGTGGCGGCGCGGTTTTCGTTTGTCTGTAACTGGTGTCTCCCGGACCGGCCCTGGTCCCGTTGGCTTTGTCCCCCGGCGCAGCACCCGCGGGACGTTAGGCCCTAGACCACGGAAACCTCACGGCGGAGTCTGGGCCTATGACTGAAACCAATCCGGACAACACGCCGGACATCAAGTCCACCGAGCTTAAGGAGCAGCCGACGGCGGTGCTGCGCGAAACCGTTCCCATGAACGCCTTGAAGGAGTTCTTCGGCCGCGCCTACCATTCCGTGATGGGCGCGGCGGAACAGCAGCACGTCCAACTGGCCGGACCGCCGTTCGCCCTCTACCACGGCGTGCCGACCGACGTCGTCGACGTCGAGGCCGGATTTCCGGTGGCGGCGCCGTTTCCCGGCGGCGGCGGCGGTGGTGTGACCGCGGGAGCCCTGCCTGCCGGCCGGGCCTTCGAGGCGATGCACGTGGGCCCTTACGAGACTCTCCCCGAGACGTACGGGGCGATCATGGAGAAGATGCAGGCCGAAGGCCTGACCCCGGGCAGCGCGATGTGGGAGTACTACCTCAGCGACCCCGCGGCGGAGCCGGACCCGGCGACCTGGAAGACGCTCGTCATCTGGCCGGTCGCCTGAGCGCATAGCCGTTAGTGCAGGACGCCCGTCGCAACTTTGGAGCGCCGCGGCGCCCGTCGTTGTGCCCTCCCCGTCCGATTCGGGGGGCCGCGCGACGCAAAGTGCCTGATTCGGCACACCATTCTCCACCTGCGTGCATAATGTCCTAGACTGCTTCACTGAAGTGCCTGAAATGGCGCTGCGCAGCAACGAAAGTGAACCCCCAAATGGCTACCGATTACGACGCACCACGCAAGACCGAGGAAGAGTCTCCCGCTGAGTCGGTGGAGGCACTTCAGGCGTCCCGCAGTGGGGGCGCCCAGACTGCCGTCATCGACGTCGATGAGAACGACACGGCTGAGGGCATCGACCTTCCCGGCGCTGATCTTTCCGGCGAAGAACTGACTGTCGTTGTTGTTCCCGAGCAGTCCGATGAATTCACCTGCTCCTCCTGCTTCCTGGTCCGTCACCGGTCCCAGGTGGCCAAGGAAAAGAACGGCCTGAAGTACTGCCGCGACTGCGAAGGCTAGGGGACCTTCCACTGCGGACCACCACTTCACAACTTTCCAGCAAGGCACCGCGAAGCGCCGGATTCCGCAAGGGTCCGGCGCTTCGCCTTTGCCCGGAGTTTCCGGCAGTACGACGACGGCGGCGCGACCGTCCCGTGACCCGGCGCGGCGCAGCCTAACGGTTGGACGCCGATCCGGCCGGCCTCTCGATTCGGCCCGGAAACGCTCCTATTCTGGAGCTATCTGATCTCTCGAGGGGGCGGCTCAAATGAAGAAGTTCCGGGTGTGGCTGGTAGCGATCCTGGTGGCTGTTGGATCGGGGCTCGTGGCGCCCGGGCCCGCGGCGGCGGCTCCCTACTGCGGACTGGTGTGGGGATCGCTGATGAAGGCGGATCCGGCAATGAGCGGGGCCCAGGTGACGAATGTCCGCACCGGGCAGCACTACTGTTTCGACCGGCTGGTCATCGACCTCAACGGGCCCGTCGCCGGCTATACCGTCCGCTACGTTCCGCAGGTATCGCAGGACGGTTCGGGATTGCCAGTCCCGCTGCGGGGCCAGGCGTTCCTCCAGGTCACGGCCAACGCCCCGGCCTATGACGACAACGGCAAATCCACCTATAACCCCGGAAACCGTACAGAACTGGCCAACGTCAACGGCTACCAGACGTTCCGCCAGGTGGCATGGGCCGGCAGCTTCGAGGGCTATTCGAGCCTTGGGATCGGGGTCCGTGCCCGGCTGCCGTTCCGCGTGTTTACCCTGGACGGACCGGCCGCGGGCTCCCGGCTGGTGATCGACGTCGCGCACTTCTGGTGAGGCCTGGTTCCGGCCGGGACCGCTAGAGCGAGTTGAGGTCCGCCCGGAGCGGGTACTCGCGGCCGTCCAAGACGAGCTGGACGCAGCGGCGGGTTGCCGGGTTCAGCACAATCGGGGCCATGAGGTTCACCGTGGTTACTTTGGGGGAGTGGTTGAGCACCACGAGGACCTGGGGTGCCTGGTCCTTCTCCAGTTCCAGGGCCTCCAGTGTGGCGTCCGGAATCGGCGGGGCGTAGCCCGGCACAAACACGGCAGCGTCCGCGAGGAACAGCCGGACCGGGCTCGGCGATCCGGCTTCCAGGGCGTAGAGGCCTGCGGCGCCCTCGACGCTGCGCAGGGTGAAGTCATGGACGTTCTCCAGACCCGGCATGGGTGCGGCGAACGTGACGGGCGTGCTGGTGACGGGCGCATCAGCCACAGGCGTGTTCATCGCAGGAAGTCCATCAGTGTGGGCTGCAGGACCCGCGCCGTGGCGGCCAGGGCCACCTGGTAGTTGGTTTCCTGAAGTTTCAGGTCCATGATGACGCTGCCAAGATCTGCCTTTTCAATGCCGGTCCGCTGGGCATCCAAGGTGGCCTCCAATTCTGTGTTGACGACGCCGGCACGTTCCAGCTGCGCCTGGCGTGTTCCAATCTCAGCACGTCCGTTGACGATGTTCTTAAAAGATGTCTCGAGCGGGGCCAGTTGCGAGGTGATGTCCCCGCCGGCCCGCAGGGTTCTGGCCATCTCGCCCACCGTGTGGAAGACGGAGGCGGTGTCGCTTCCGAAGATCCCCCTGCCGTCTGCGTCAACCCGCACGGTCTGCGTGGCGCTGATCCGGCGCTCAACCTGGCTGCCGTCGACTCCTTGGAAAACGGGCGGGGCGGCGGAGCTGAACGCCGCGGCGGCATCTGAGCTGCCGGCAAAGATGTTCCGGCCCAGGTGCTTGCTGTTGGCGATCGAGACCAGGTCCTTGTTCAGGGCCTCCAGCTCGAGGGCGATAGCGTCCTTGCCGGACTGGTTCAGCGAGCCGTTACCTGCCAATACGGTGAGGTCCTTGATCCGGTGCATTACGTTGGTAGCCTGCTCGAGCGCGGAATCCGCGGCTGTGAGCCAGGTGTTGCCGTCGTCAATGTTGCGGCCGTACTGCTCCGTGGCGGCGAGCAATGAACGGGTTTCGAGCGCCTTGGCAGTGGCCGCGGGATCGTCCGAGGGGCGGGTGATCTTGTTGAGTGTGGTGGCCTTTTCCTGCAGCTCGGACAGCCGGGACTGCTGGGTCTGCAGCGTCCGTTGGGCGTTCGCGGTCATGGTCAGATTTGTTACGCGGTTCAGCATGATTATCTTCCTACCAATCCGGTGCGGTTGATCAGGACGTCCAGGGCCTCGTCGACGGCGGTCATCACGCGTGCCGCAGCCTGGTAGGCGTGCTGGTTGGTGAGCAGGCTGACGCTTTCCTCGTCCAGGCTGACAGACGCCTGGGATGCCCGGCCCGTCAGCGCGGAGGCCTGGGCGGCATTGGTGAGCGACTCGTGCTGCTGGGCGCCGCGAGACTGTACCCCGATGTTGGTCACGATCCCGGACCACACCTTGTCCGGCGAGTTCGGACCAGTGCCGAGCTGCGAGATCTTGTCCGCAATGCTGGTGTCCAGGGCGCCGCCCGTTGACGCCTTGAGGGCGATGTTGTCAATACTGGCCGGGCCGGAGATGTTCAGCGCAGCCGGTCCTGCGCCGGTGGTGAAAAAGTTGACGTTGGTGGCGCCGGTGGAGGTTTGGCCCGTCCGGTGGACGTCGTTGACAACCTTTGCCAGTTCTTTTGCGAAGGTGTTGTAGGACTCGGCGGCCTGGGCAATGGCGCCGCCTTTGTCCGCCGGGGCCAGTACGGAGAGGGCGCCGGCAAGTCCGCCGCCGTCGAGGGCCGCCGTGCCGCCGGGGTTGGCCCACTCGACGCGCGGTGCGTCGCTAGCGGCGTCGGCCAGGGATGTCGCGCCCGCCAACTGGAGTGTCCGGACGGAGCCGCCCGTGACGAGGGCATTGCCGCCGACCAGGACGTCTACGGTGCCGTCGGGCTGTTCGCGGACGGTGCCACCGGCGAGGCCGGCGATCTGGTCTGTCAGCTTGGCCCGGGCGTCGATCAGCTCATTGGCCGACCCGCCGGCGGCAAGGGTGGAGCGGATTGTCGTGTTGTAGGACGCAACCTGGGCGGCGGCCGCGTTGACAGCTGTCACCGCGCCCTGCGCCTCGCCGCGGACGCTGCTCCACTGTGAGTCAAGCGCCTGGTACGCGGAAGAAATCTTGCCCGTCACGGAGTTGGCGGCGTTCAGGAGCAGCCCCTTGGGTCCGGACTCCGTGGGCTGGTTGGCGGCCCCCTGCCACGCGGACCAGAAACCGTGCAGTGCATTGGAGATGCCGCTGTCCCCGGGTTCCTGCAGGATGCCTTCGATGCCCTGCAGCGCCGAGGAACGGACGCTGGCGTAGCCGGCCTGGGCACCTGCCGAGCGGACGCCGGCGTCGAGGAAACTGCTGCCGAGCCGGGAGATGGCGTTCACGGACACCCCCTGGCCGGCCTGCAACGCTCCGCCGCTGAAGAGTCCCCGGGCGGGAGCTGCCAGGGAAGACTGGTCGACGCGCTGTCGGGTATAGCCCTCGGTGGCGGCGTTGGCGATGTTCTGCCCGGCCACGTTCATGCCCTGCTGGGCTGCGGTCAGCCCGCGGTAGGCGGTGTTCAGGGCGCCGAAGGTGCTCATGGTCGCTTCCTCAGAATCGCTGGTCGAAGATGCGGGAGCCGGCGGTGTCGCCAGTCTTGCCGTGTGCGTCGTAGGTGCCCGCTGCGGCGGCCGGGCGCAGATCGGCCAGCGACTCCTGGGTGGAGCGGACGGCGGTGCGCAGGTACTGCTCGTTGGAATCGCGCAGTTCCTTGATGAGGGCGGTCTGGCGCGTGAGCGCAGTCAGGTGCGCGGTAAGGATCTCGGACCAGGCACCCTCCGGTGCCGCAGCGGCCAGCTCCGCCAGGGACGCGTCGGCGGGAAGGCCCCAGACCTCGGCGACGACGGCGGCCTCGATGGTGCGCGCCAGGCTCGCCTGGGAGAGATGCCCCAGGACCTGTTCGACTTCCTTGGTGCCGTGGGGCAGCCAGCGGGACTTGCCCGAGGTGAGCAGCAGCTGCTCTTCCTCCAGCTTGAAGGTGAGAACGTCCAGGAGTTCACGCTCCCGCCACAGCAGGGCTGAAAGTTCGTGGATGGCCATGGTCCGGACGGCTCCCTTTAAGGTGACTAAAGCGGTGGTGCCGGGCATGCAGTACATAAGGAGTCAGCTGCAGGTCCAGCAGGGTTCGTAGAAACTATCGGCAGCGGAGTGGGATCCGTTAGCGGAAGTAGGGCGTATTGCGGGCGGATTGCGGCGGGAGGCCGCTTGGAAAAGAATTTCGCAATTTTGCTTACGTGTACTTCCGAAAGTGCGATAACTACTCCTGAAGGCCCACGGATGGGCCCTCGCTTACAGTCCCACTCACGGAGGAAACATCATGGGCTTCGTTATCAATAACAACCTCGCGGCAAACAGTTCTTACCGCAACCTCAACGCCACTCAGAACGACCTCTCCAAGTCCTTGGAGAAGCTGTCCACCGGCCTGCGCATCAACCGCGCCGGCGATGACGCAGCAGGTCTGTCCATCTCCGAGGGCCTGAAGGCCCAGGTTACCGGTTCGGCCCAGGCTGCCCGCAACGCCCAGGACGGCATCAGCGTCATCCAGACCGCTGAAGGCGCCCTGACCGAGGTCCACTCCATCCTGCAGCGTATGCGTGACCTCGCCGTCCAGGGTGCAAACGACACTAACAACGCTGACGCACGTACGGCCATCAAGACGGAGGCGGACCAGCTCGGGGCCGAGCTTTCCCGGATCTCCGAGTCCACGAACTTCAGCGGTACCAACCTGTTCCAGGCGGGTGCAACTGCGGGTCCTGCTACGTTGAAGATCCAGGTCGGCGCGGAGGGTGACTCCACCTCCCAGATCTCCATCAAGAACGCCGATCTGAAAACGAATCTCGCCGACGTCGTCACCCTGGTCGGTGGAACGGTTGGAACTGCCGCGGCCGGTTTCACGGTAACGGATGCAACCACGTCGCAGGCCACGATCGAGAACATCGACAAGGCCATCAAGAACATCTCCACCTCGCGGGCTGACCTCGGTGCTTCGCAGAACCGCCTCGAGCACGCCGTCAAGTCGCTGAACGTTGCTGGTGAGAACCTGTCTGCCGCTCAGTCCCGCATCGCCGACGTCGACATGGCTCAGGAAATGGTCAAGTTCACCAAGGCCAACATCCTGTCCCAGGCCGGCACCGCCATGCTGGCCCAGGCAAACCAGTCCAGCCAGGGTGTTCTTTCGCTCCTGCGCTAAACCGGTTCCGGCAGCTCGGTAGTCCAGAAATAGGACTGCTGCCACCCTGATCGGACGAAGGCCTAAGCCCGATCACCTTGCTGCGTAAGGGCCGGACGATGAGAGAAATCCATCGTCCGGCCCTTACGCGCAACATCTGAATTCCGAACACCAAGTACTAGTGATCACTTGCAGCAATGAGAGGCAGCGATGGGAATCTCACTCGATGGACTAGCCAGCGGGCTCGATACCACCGCGCTCATTAGCTCCGTGATGCAGGTTGAGGCCATCCCGCAAACGATGCTGAAGTACAAGTCCCAGGATCTCCAGTCCATGGTGTCGGCGCTGCAGGGGCTCAACAGCAAGGTCGCGGCGCTCGCCACCCAGGCCACCGCCGCTGCCAAACCCGGTGCCCTGGACCTCAACGCCGCAACCACAAGCAGCGACAAGGTCACCGCCACCACCACAGCTGCAGCCAAAGCCGGCTCCATCGATTTCCAGGTCGACAAGCTGGCCCAGACCCAGGTCGCCGTAACTCCCAAGGTCAACGCGGTGGTCGGCTGGCCTTACACCACCATGACCATCAACAGCGGGGGCGTGAATTACACGATCGAGCCGCTCTCGAGCAACCTCGACGACGTGGTGAAGTCCGTTAACGCGGCCGGAGCAGGCGTCACGGCCAGCAAGGTCTCCGTTGGCGCCGGCGAATACCGCCTGCAGTTCACCGCAACGAAGTCCGGCGAAGCCGGCGCCTTCACGATTACGGACCCCGGCACCACGTTCACCAGCGTCAAGACGGCGCAAGACGCCGAAATTTCACTCTGGCCAGGCACCGCTGCAGCCCAGGTCGTAAAATCCTCGACGAACACCTTCGCGGACCTTCTGCCCGGCGTGTCCATCACCGCCAAAGAAGTGACAACCGCCCCCGTCACCCTCACCGTGGCCCGGGACGACGCTGGCATCACCAAGCTCGCCTCCGACCTCGTCGCAGGTGTCAACGGCATCTTCTCCTACGTGGCCAGCAGGACCGCCGTCACGAGCACCACCAACACGAGCGGGGCCTCGACCACTGCCGGCATCTTCGCCGGTGACAGTGCGGTGCGGTCCGTGAACCAGAACATTCTGTCGGCGGCGTCCTTGCCGGTCGGCACTCCGCCGCGGTCGCCGTCGGAAATCGGCATCAGCATCTCCAAGACCGGAACGATGGAGTTTGACGAGAAGAAGTTCTCGGCAGCCCTTGCCGCGGACCCGGCCGGCACCGCCGCCAAGGTCCAGGAAATTGCCACGCGTGTCGCGGCGGCCGCAACCACGGCTTCTGACAAGTACGACGGCACCCTGACCAAGAAGATCACCGGCCAGGAATCCGAAGTCCGTGACCTCGCGAACCGGATCAGCGACTGGGACACCCGGCTCGAATCCCGCAAAGCCACGCTGCAGCGCACCTACTCCGGCCTGGAAGTGGCCCTCAGCAACATGCAGGCCCAGCAGTCCTGGCTCACCGCCCAGCTCGGCGGCCTCTCTTCAGGGAGTAACTCAGCATGACCACCACGTCCTTCGGCAGCGGCTACGGCAATGCCGCGCAGCGGAACCAGTACCTCGCCGATTCCGTCCTCTCCGCTCCGCCGGCGCGCCTGCTCACCATGCTCTATGACCGGCTCCTGCTGGACCTGGGCCGGGCGGAGAACGCGCAGGAATCGGCCAACTGGCCCGTCGCTTCGGAGAACCTCCTGCACGGCCAGGCCATCATCGCCGAACTCATTTCCTCGCTCAAGACGGACGCCTGGGACGGCGCCGACGGCCTCCTGGGCCTCTATAACTACGCCTTCACCGCCCTGGTCAACGCGAACATCCAGCGCGATCCGACGCTGACGCGCGAAGCAATCGGACTTCTGGAACCGCTGCGGCAGGCCTGGCACGAGGCCGCCGCGGCTGCTCCCGCGCCGTCGGCAGCCCCGGCCGCCGCTGCCTATGGGGCAACCGCCGGCGTCCCAGCCGCTTCCACGGGCTTCTCCGGAGCGGGCGCCTGGAACACCCAGCCCGGAACCGGTGGCGGGAGCCTCGGTTTTGGGTAACCAAACGGACGTGGAGACCGGCCTAGGGGGAGCCGGCATCCAGCACTCCGAATCAACCCTGACGGCGTCCGCGGATACCGCACTGTCAGCCTGGAACGCAATCCTGGACATGCTGGAGATGGCCGTGGGCGCCGCCGAACGCACCCTGAAGGACCCGCTCGGCCCGCTTTCTGCCGCACCCCAGACGGGAGTGGAGCCCCAGCGCGAGAAGCGCTGGCAGCCGCCGGCGCTCCCGGGACCGCTGCCGGCCGTAGCCCGCCGCCGCGCCGTCGCGCTGTCGGAAGCGCAGGAGCGCGTCGCCAAGAGGCTGGAAGAAGCCCGGCTGAATGTCGCCAGGCAGCTGCAGGCGGTCTCCTCCGTGCCCGGCGTCGGGGATCCTTCCGGTGCCGTCTACCTCGACGTCAACGGCTGACGGGCTCCGGACGATACCGGGGATCCACCCGCAACACACCCGGCGAGGAAGCTTGCCGAAATCCTGTCGGAATTTCTGCTAACGCACGGCTGACCAGTGCCGATAACCACTGATAGAGCACGGATCGCTCGTTTAACGGCCACGGATCGGCCACCCCACCATCCCAGGCAGGACTCTGTGCTCGAATCCGTGACTTCCGCCGCCCTGGCCAGCGCCATGGACGGTTTGGCGCTGCGCCAGCGCGCCATCGCGAACAACATCGCGAACGTCAACACGCCGAACTACCACGCGAAGCGCGTCAGCTTCGAGGCTGCCCTCGCGGACTCCGTGCGGTCCGGGGAAGGCACGGTTGGCGCCACCACCGGCGCCTCGCTGGAGCCCACCCAGTTGAATGGCAACAACGTCAACCTGGACACCGAGACCCTCTCCAACATCGACACCGTGCTGCGGTTCCAGTTCGCCGCCCGGGCCATTGGCGGGGAATTCAATGCAGTGCGTGCCGCGATGAGGACCAACTAATGACTTTTGACGCTATCGGCATCGCCGGCTCGGCCTTGACCGTGCACCGCAAATGGCTCGACTCTGTCTCGGACAACCTGGCCAACATGAACAACGCGTCGGCCACCAACGGACCGGCCTTCCAGGCCAGGTACGTCGAGGCTGCCGAAGGTGCCGAGGGATCCGGCGTCTACGTCAAGAGCACCCAGCTCGGCAACGGCGAAGGCCGGATCGTTTACCAGCCGGACCATCCGCTCGCGGACGCAGACGGCAACGTGAAATATCCGGACATCGACATGGCCGAACAGATGGGCGCCCTCATCATTGCCCAGCGCGGTTACCAGGCAAACGCGCAGGTTGTGGACCGCGCCCGCGAAAGCTACCTGGCCGCCCTTGAGATTGGAAGATCCTGATGCCTGTTTCCCCAATCGCCCCGGTCCAGGGCGTCATGCCCACCGGCTACCTCTCCGGTGCGGGGGCCGCCACCGGCACTGACGGCTCAGCCTTCGGCGCGTCGCTCACGGGCGCGGTGGACAACCTCCAGCAGCTGCAGTCGACGTCGAAAGAGCTCGCCGTCTCCGCCGTCACCGGCAACCTGGACGACATCCATAACGCCACACTCGCGGCCAGCCGCGCCCAGATCACCCTCGAGCTCGTGGCCACCATGCGCAACAAGGGCGTTGACGCCTTCAATGAGATCATGAGGATGCAGGCCTGATGCCTCCGCAGATCACGGTCTTCTTCCAGCGCTTCGGCGCGGGCCTCAAAGGTTTCACCGCCGGTCAGCGCACGGTCGCCGCCATCGGCGCCGCCCTGCTGGTGGTTGGCATCATTGCCCTCTCGGCCTGGCTGTCCAAGCCTGCCCTGACGCCGCTGTTCTCCGGGCTCAAGGACACTGACGCCAATGGCATCGTGGAGCAACTGCGCGCTGACAACGTGCCGTATGAGCTCAGCGACGGCGGCTCCACCATCCTCGTGCCGCAGGACAGGGTCTACGACGAGCGCCTCAAGGCCGCCGCCGCGGGCCTCCCCACAGCCGCTGCCACCGGCTACTCCCTGCTGGACAAGATGGGCGTCACGTCGTCCGAATTCCAGCAGTCCGTCACCTATAAGCGGGCCCTTGAGGGGGAACTGGCGAGCACGATTACCGCCATGGAAGGGGTGAAGACCGCTGCTGTCCGCCTGGCCATTCCGGAAAAGACCGTCTTCGTTTCGAAGACCCCGGACACCACCGCTTCCGTCTTTGTCGAGACCGCCCCCGGCTCCACGCTTTCCGGCGACAAGGTCCAGGCGATCGTCCACCTGACCTCGGCCGCCATCGAAAACCTCAAGCCTGCCAACGTCTCGGTCGTCGACTCGCAGGGCAACGTCCTGTCCGCTGTCGGCGCCGGTGCGGCGGGATCCGCTTCCAAGCAGGCCACCGACTACCAGCAGCGCACCTCCGACGCCGTGGAGGCCGTCATGGACCGCGTGGTGGGGCCGGGGAACTCCACCGTGGCCGTGGCCGCGGACGTCACTGGCGAATCAGCGCAGCAGAAGAGCGAAACCTTCGCCAACGCCGAGGGAGCGCTTCCGCTCAGCGAATCCTCCAAAACGGAGAAGTACACCGGCACCGGGGGAGGCGCCGCAGGCGTTCTTGGCCCGGACAACATTGCGGTTCCCGGCGACACGAGCGGGAACGGCAGTTTCGATTCGTCCACCGAGACCAAGAACAACGCCGTCAACAAGATCACCGAGGACCGGGTGATCCCGGCAGGAGCCGTCAAGCGGCAGACCATTTCCGTGGCCGTCGACCAGGCCTCCGCTGGCGGGCTCAATCTCGCTTCGCTGACCGCCCTGGTCACCGCCGCCGCCGGCGTCGACGCCGCCCGGGGCGACGTGGTGACCGTTGAGGTGGTGCCTTTCAGCACCGCCGCCGCTGACCAGGCCGCGGCGTCCCTCGAAGCGGCAAAGGCCGACCTTGAAGCCGAGAAACAAGCCGCGTTCTTCGGCACGCTGATGACCGCCGGCAGCATCCTGCTGGGCCTGCTGATTCTGGCCCTCGTCATGGCGCTGGTGCTCCGCCGCCGGCAAAAGCGCGAACCGGTGGATCTCGGCGAGCGCCTCGACCTGGAAATGATGCCGGTGATGCCAACCGTCTCAGCGCTGCCTCCGGGACCCGCGACGTCCTCCATCCCGCTCACCGCCCTGCCGCCGATGGTGCCGCCGCCAGCCCAGGTGGAGGCTGAGCGCCGCCGCTTCGAGATCGACAACATGGTTGCCTCCAACCCGGAGAAAGCGGCCGACTACCTGCGCGGCCTCATGGATGACAGGCAGCCGGTATGAAACTAGCCGATTCGACCCTCACCGGTGCCCAGCGTGCCGCCGTAGTCCTCATGCAGATGAGCCCGGCCAACGCCGCCAAGGTGATGGCCCAGTTCAACGACACCGAGGCCGAGGACATCGCGGCGGAAATCGTCAGGCTCCGCAGAGTGGATCCGGAGGTCGCCGAGCAGATCATGAAGGACTTCCACGAAGCAGCGATGTCCAGCACACGGCAGGCCCGCGGCGGCCGTGAGCTGGCGGAAGGCCTGCTGGAAGCGTCCTTCGGCTCGGAAAAGGCCGCCGGCCTGCTCAACCGGCTCACAGTCAACATGGCCGGCAAGTCCTTTGAGTTCCTCGAGGACATTGAACCGGTCCAGATCCTTGCCCTGATCGACGGCGAACTGCCGCAGACCATCGCCCTGGTCCTGGCGCACCTCAGCCCCCGCAAGGCCTCCGCCGTGATGTCCGGGCTGCCCGGATCGCTGCGGGCCGACGTCGCGCTGAGCATCGCGACCATGGGTTCCGGTGCCCCCGAGGCAATCGGGATCGTAGCCGACACCCTCAAACTTCGCGGCGGCGCGGCCGTCTCACAGCAGGCATCCAAGGTGGTGGGCGGCATCCAGCCGCTGCTGGAAATCATCAACCGGACCGACGCCGGCACGGAACGCTCCGTGCTGGACGGTCTGGACCTGCTGGACCCGGACCTCGCGGGGGAAATCCGCGCCCAGATGGTCACCTTCGATGACATCGTGAAACTGGAACGCCGCGACGTGCAGCTGGTCCTCCGCGGCCTCGACGCGTCCGTGCTGGCGGTGGCCATGAAGGGGGCCTCGGAGCCCGTCCTGGAGACCATCACCACCAACGTTTCCGGCCGCAACCTGGAAATCCTCGAATCCGAGATCGCCGCGCTGGGGCCGCTGCGTGCCTCGCAGATCGAAGAAGCCCGTGCCGCCGTGGTCCGCTCCATCCGCGAACTCGAGGCGGAAGGCCAGATCACCATCCAGCGCGGGGACGAAGAAGACTATGTCTACTGACGGGACCGCTACCGACAGCGCCCCGGCCCGGATCATCTTCCCCTCGCTCCGCGCCAGCGGGCCCGCCAACGAACAGGCCGGTTACACCGAAGGGCACGCGGCCGGATACGCTGCGGGCGTCCGTGCCGCCGCGAAGGAACAGCGCCGCTGGCGTGACCGCATGGCCGCCGAGCAGGCCGCCACGCTGGCCTCCGGGCAGCAGGACCTCGACCGCGCGGTGCGCGCCCTCGCCGTGGCACGGACGGACTTCGCCTACCGGAACGTCCAGGCCCTGCACGACGCCGAGGAGGTCCTTGCCCGCACCGCCCTGGAGCTCGCCGAGGCCATCCTGGGCTACGAACTGGCTGACGGCACCCGGACCGCCCGCGCCGCCCTGGACCGGGCCCTTTCCGGACATGACGCCGCCACAGTGCTGGCCATCCGGCTGAACCCGGCTGACATCCAGGTCCTCGCCAAGGAAGGCCAGGACCTGCCGGCCGGCTTGCCGCTGCTGGCCGACCAGTCGCTCAACCGCGGCGACGCCAAGGTCGAATACCAGCAGGGTTGGCTCGACGCCAGCCTCGGCAGCGCCTTGGCACGCGCCCGCGCTGCGCTCCTGGGCGACCAGGACCGGGCAGAGAATCCGCCGGGGGACCCGCGATGATCGCCGAGTGGCGCCCCAAGGGGGCAGACTACGTTTCGGCCCTGCGCGCCGCCGCCCCGCAGCGGGTCGGCGTTGTGACCTCGGTGATGGGCCTCGGCCTTGAAGTGTCCGGACTCGACTGCGCCCTGGGCGATCTGGTGACCGTGGGCTCGAACCCGGGACTGGACGCCGAGGTGGTGGCGGCCCTGGACAGCTCCGTGCGCTGCATGCCGCTGGGCCGGCTCGCCGGTGTCGCGGCCGGCGATCCCGTCCGGGCCAAGGGCGGCACCGTCCTCGTCCCGACCGGATCGGGGCTCTTCGGCCGGGTCATTGACGGCCTCGGGAGGCCCATTGACGGCAAGGGGCCACTCAACAGCGGTCCCCGCGTACCGATCGACAACGAAGCCCCCAACGCCATGAAGCGCGCCCGCATCGACACGGCACTGCAAACCGGCGTCCGCGTGCTGGACACCATGACCACACTCGGCAAAGGCCAGCGCATGGGACTCTTCGCCGGTTCCGGCGTCGGAAAGTCGTCCCTGCTGTCGATGATCGCCCGCGGCACCGACGCCGAGGTTTCGGTGATCGCCCTCGTCGGGGAGCGCGGCCGTGAGGTCCGCGAGTTCCTCGAGGACGATCTCGGCCCTGCCGGGCTGGCCCGCTCCGTCGTTGTCGTCGCCACCTCGGACGAACCCGCTCTGATGCGCATGCGCGCAGCGTTCACCGCGACCCGCATCGCCGAATCCTTCCGGGACAAGGGCCAGGACGTGGTCCTGATGATGGATTCCCTCACCCGCGTGGCGATGGCCCAGCGCGAGATCGGGCTCTCCGCCGGCGAGCCGCCCGCGACCCGGGGCTACCCGCCGTCGACCTTTTCCATCCTGGCCCGGCTGCTGGAACGCGCCGGCACCGCTGAGACCGGCTCCGTCACGGGCATCTACACCGTGCTGGTGGACGGCGATGA
Organism: Pseudarthrobacter linnaei; assembly: GCF_055412825.1. Taxonomy (NCBI): domain Bacteria; kingdom Bacillati; phylum Actinomycetota; class Actinomycetes; order Micrococcales; family Micrococcaceae; genus Pseudarthrobacter; species Pseudarthrobacter linnaei. Next base: position 168,909 of record NZ_JBVAYX010000007.1, on the reverse strand, counting down.
CCACAACGAACCGATCGCCGACGCGGCCCGGTCGATCCTTGACGGCCACGTGGTCCTGGACCGGAAACTTGCCGTCACCGGGCACTTCCCCTCGGTGGACGTGCTCGGCTCGGTCTCCCGCGTCGCCACAAAGGTCAACTCCCGCCCGCACCTTGACGCGGCGGCGACCCTCCGGCGCGTCCTCGCAGCCCGGAAGGCCGCCCAGGACCTGATTGACGTCGGCGCCTACCAGGCGGGCACCAACCCGCTGGTCGACGCGGCCCTGAACCACGAGCAGGACGTCAGCACTTTCCTGCAGCAGCCGATGGACGAGTCCACCGCCCACCACGACTCCTGGCAACGGCTCGCCCACCTCACCTCGATCCTGGGAGCAGCAGCATGAACCGCCAATTCTCACTGGCAGGGCTCCTGCGCCTCCGCCAGATCCAGCAGGACCAGGCGGCCACCGGACTGGCCGGTGCCCGCTCCCGCTCCAGTTCCGTGCGGGCCCGCGAAGCCGCCGCGCGCCGCGAACTGGCCGCGGGTGATGCGCCCATTTCCAGCTCCGCATCCCTGCGGGCCGTTGCCGCGGCGCGGTCCTCGTCCCACAGCATGCTCGCAGACCTGCAGAACCTCTCGAGGATCGCGGAGACCGAGGAAGCAACCGCACGGGATGAGTTCACCGCCGCCCGCACGCGTTCGGTCGGCCTGGAGAAGCTGCAGGCCCGCCACGAGGCCGAGGTCCACTCCGCGGACCTGCGTGCCGAACAATCGACCCTGGATGAGATCGCGTCCACCGTCTGGCACCGGGAAGAGCAGGAGGTGACGTCATGAGCATGACCGAAGCCATCGGCCGGATGCAGGGCATCCAATCGATGATCGCTGAATTGACACGCCCCACGGCGGCTGAGACCAATCCCGCAGCGCTGAAGTCGGCGGCCGCGACCTCGCTCGCCACCGGGACGGGAAGCGGCGACGCGGCATCCTTCACCGACGCCCTGACCGCGGCGCTGGGCGGGACCAGCGGGAACGGCAGTTCGTCCCTCGCGAACAGCCTGGGCATGGGCAGCACGGCGGCGGTCGGGGCACTGAAGGGCATCACCGCGCCCGCAACCGTTCCCGCGGCCGGTGCGGCGACGGGCACCGACGTTGTGGCCATGGCCAAGAAGTACATCGGCGTGCCCTACGTCTGGGGCGGCACGAACCCGGCCACCGGCATGGACTGCTCCGGCTTCACCCAGCGGGTGTTCAAGGACCTCGGCGTCGAGATTCCCCGCGTGGTGAGTGACCAGATGCGCCAAGGCACGCCGGTAGCGTCCCTGGCCGAGGCCAAGCCCGGTGACCTGCTGGTGAGCTTCGGCGGGAACCACATCTCCATCTACCTTGGCAACGGCAAGGCCATCGACGCGCCGGTCCCCGGCAAGACCATCCAGATCCGCGACGCCTGGGAACAGCATTCCAACCTGACCTCCATCCGGCGTATCGTCCCGGCCGGGACGGCGTGATGAAAGGCATGGATCTGACTTCCGCACTGGCCGCGCCGGTCCAGGGCCGCGACTCCGGGCAGGGCGCACGTTCCCGGTCCGAGGCCGGGAACACCGAAGCGGAGTCTTTCGACACCGTCTTCAATGACGTCCATGGTGTTGCCGACGCTGCGCACCGGCAGACCGACGACGCCGGCGCGGACAGCGCCGCCGACCGCGCCGCTCAGGGCGCCGACGTCGGTTCGGCCGCTGTGCAGATCCCGGCCGTTGCCGCCGGGAATGAGGGCGCGGCCTTTGCAGAGTCCGCCGGGCACGCTTCCGGTGACGTCGCCGGAGGCCCCGCGGACCAGCCGGCACAGCTGACATGGGCGCCCGGTCTCCCGGTGCAGGACGGCCAGGCGCCGCCAGGTGCCCCGGCGACTGTGGCAACAACCTCCGGGCCCGACCCTCGGCTTGCCGTGCCGGGAACGCTGTTGGCCGCGACCACCCAGCCGGCGGCCCTCCAGACCGCAGCGCCGGGGACGGCACAGACACCCGGTCTGCAGACCATCACCGCACCTGCCTTCACCGGGCAGGGGCCCGTAGCCGACCAGGCGCTGAACATCGGCGGCCCCTCCGGCGTCGCTTCCGGCAGCGCGGAAGCCGGCCCGCCCGCGGCGCCAGTCACGGGCACGCGGTCCGCCACCGTTCTGGGCAACGTTCCGGCACCGAACACGGACCCAGCAGGGGCGCCGTCGTCGACGGCCCCCCTACGCACCGCGGCCGCCGGCGGAAGTGCATCAGACTTCCCGGCCGCAGCCCTCGCCGAGGGGGTCAGCCCAGGACCCGCCCGGACCGGGACCACTCCCGCCACCGCTCCCGTCACGGCATCAGGGGACGCCCTCGCCGCCACCGGAACCGCAGCGGCGGCCGCAACGGCGGTCGCAGCGCCGGCCGGCCAGCCGACGTCGCCAACCGCTGCCGCGCCGCAACCCGCAGCCCCAGCGGCTCCCCAGCCGGGCGCCACGCTCCAGCCGCAGTTGGCCAAGCCGCTCTTCACGCTCGCCGGCGCCCCCCAGGGCCAGCACATCATGACGCTGCAGGTGACCCCCGAGGACCTGGGCCCGATGACTGTCAGGGCGCACATTGATGCCGCCGGCGTGCGGATCGAGCTCTTCGCCCCGGGCGACGCCGGACGCGAGGCCATCCGCGGGATCCTGCCGGAACTCCGCAAGGAACTCGCCGATGCAGGCTTCGGTGCCAGCCTCGACGTCTCCGAGGACACCGGGCCGGGCAGTTCGGCCCGGAACGGAACCAGCCAGGACCGTGCCAGCCAGGGCGGCGCCGCGCGGGACTCCGGCTCCGGGCAGGGCAACCGCAACGGCCCGGGCGATCCGCGCCCCGGCCACCGCTGGGCATCCTTGGCCGATGACGACGCCCTGCGCGACGCCAGGATCCTGAACGGCCCCCAGACCACCCTCGACATTCTTGTCTGACACGAAGGAACGCGACTCATGACGATCCAGCCCATTGCCCCGCAGCCGGTCACGGCCGCGGGGCAGACCGCCCAGGCAACTGCCGTCCGGGCACCCGTGCAGACCATGGATTCGGAGGTCTTTATGTCCCTCCTGGTGGCTCAGCTCAAGAACCAGAACCCGAGCGCTCCCATGGACACCAACCAGATGATGAGCCAGACCATCCAGCTCTCCATGATGGAGAAGATGCAGGAACTGACCACGAACAGCAAGGAAGGGTTCTCGCTGCAGATGCGGCAGGCCGCTGCGCAGCTGATCGGCCATTCCGTCGGCTACACGCTTGACGACGGCACTACCGGCACCGGCACCGCCAGTTCGGTGTCCTACTCCGGGGCAGTTCCGGTCGTCAAGGTCGGCGAGCTGTCCATCCCCCTAGACTCCATCACCGGCTTGACCGCTCCGGCCGCTTCCTGACCAGTTTTCCACCCGTAGAAAGGCAGTTCCCATGCTCCGCTCGCTGTACTCCGGAATCTCCGGCCTTCGTGCCCACCAGACCATGCTGGACGTCACCGGCAACAACATCGCCAACGTCAACACGGCAGGCTTCAAGGCGTCCTCCACCCAGTTCCAGGACACCCTCTCGCAGATGACCCAGGGCGCCTCCGCGCCGCAGGGCGAGACCGGCGGCAGTAACCCGGCCCAGGTCGGCCTCGGCGTCCGGGTCGCCGGCGTCAGCACCAACTTTGCCCAGGGCTCCTCGCAGAGCACGGGCCGCGCCACGGACATGATGATCTCCGGCGACGGCTTCTTCGTCACGAGCAAGGGCGGCCAGCAGCTCTTCACCCGCGCCGGCGCCTTCAGCCCCGACGCCGCCGGACAGCTGGTCAGCCCCGACGGCGGCATCCTGCAAGGCTGGTCGGCCGTCGACGGTGTGGTCAACACCGGCGGCCCGGTCAGCGGCATCACCCTGAACTCGAACAATCTGGTTCCCGCGAAAGCAACGTCGACGGTGGCGGTGGACGGTAACCTGCCCGGCGACGCTGCGGACGGCACCAAGCTTGAGCGCGTCGTCAAGACCTACGACGCCCAGGGCGCAGAGAAGGATTTGGCGCTCACCTTCAGCAAGACTCCTGCCGGGTGGGATGTGTCGAATGATGGCGGGGTCACAACCGACGGTTCCCTGGTATTCAACAGCAGCGGAGCGCTGACCTCGGGCAACCCGGTCAGGATTGACGGCGGAGCCGTTACCGTCAACCTCCCTGCTGTCACGTCCTACGCGGGGCTGACCTCACTCGCCGTCAGCGGCCAGAACGGCTCTGCGGCCGGCAAACTGGAGTCCTACACCCTCGGCAGCGACGGATCCGTGATCGGTTCCTTCAGCAACGGCGTCAAGCAGGTCCTCGCCAAGATTGCGCTGGCCAAGTTCACCAACCCCTCGGGACTGGAGAAGGCCGGGGGCTCCTCCTATGTTGCCACCGCCAATTCCGGTGGCGTGCAACTCGGCGGAGCAGGCGACGCCGGCATCGGCAGCCTGTCCGGCGGCTCCCTGGAAATGTCCAACGTGGACCTCTCGCAGGAGTTCACCAACCTGATTGTTGCCCAGCGCGGCTTCCAGGCCAACGCCCGCATCATCACCACCTCGGATGAAGTCCTGCAGGAACTCGGCAACCTCAAGCGCTAACCTTCGATTCACCCGGACGCACCCGGCGCCCCTCTCGGGCGCCGGGTGCGTCCGGGTTCGGGGCTAGCCAGGTGCACCCCAATGAGGACTTTGCCGAGTCCTTCGCCCACTATCTGCACATCACGGACGCCATCGATACCGCCCGGGAATTCGGCCTGATTTCGACGCCGCCGAGAACCCCGCCGTTCCGCACGTTGGTTGAGACAGTCTGGCTGCCGCTGTCGATCGCGCCGAATCAGGTCAACCGGAGCATGGGGCAGCGCAGACCGATACCCGTTCGTCCTTCCGGGCGCGGTGATCGACAAGCTCGAGTTCGTCTACGGGCTTCGCTGCTGAGCATCCGGCGGTTCCCGTCCTGCAGCCGGCCTGAAGCGGTCCGTCAGCCGGTTGCAGCGCTGGCGCCCAACGGCACTGCTCCGCCAGCACTGCCGGGTCCGGGGTCTGTCACCGTCCGGCGCAGTGCGTCCCAGAAAGCTGTGGCCTCGGCGGGCCGGGGCACGTCGAGGATCTCCTGGCGGGTCAGTGAATCGGTCCATTGCTGGACCAGTTCATGGTGGAAGACGAACTCCTGAAGCGCAGTCCGCTCGGGAAGGAGCATTCCGGCGGGATCGTGGCCGGGCGGCAGCTGATCGATCGCAGCCAGCAGGGACTCCAGGGTCCGCCGGGCCGTTTCCGGCCCCCGGGTCTGTTCCGGCAAGCGGCCAACGCGCTTGGCCGTGGCGATCTCGTCCCGTAGGGTCCTGGTGTACGCGGCCCAGGACCGCGCCTGCTCCGGGTCGATGGGCAGGGTGCAGCCGGAGTCGAACGCGCTGAGCCGGTCGTAGACCACATACCGGTCCCTGCCGGCGTGCTTTGCCGCGTACATGGCCTGGTCTGCCCACTCCAGCAGGTCTTCGACCTCATCCGCCCCTGAGCCGAGGGCCACACCCACGCTAGCCGTCATATGCAGTTCCGCCCCGGCCACGTGGACCGGCGCCGCCACAGCCTTCATGACCCGCCGTGCCATGCTGCCTGCAACGTCGCCGCCGGAGCCCGGCAGCAGGACCGTGAATTCGTCGCCGCCGGTCCGCGCCGCGGTGTCGCCGGCGCGGCAGCAGGTCTGGATGCGGCGCGCCAGTTCGAGCAGGACGGCATCACCGGCGGCATGGCCATAGGAATCATTCACCGGTTTGAACCCGTCAATATCCACGGAGAGCACCAGCAGCGGCGCGCCCGCCGTACTGGCCGCTTTCAGCCGGTTGTGCAGCAGAGTGCGGTTGGCCAGCCCGGTCAGCGGATCGTGCAGGGCCTGGCTGGCAAGCCGGTCCAGCAGAACGGTTTCCTCAGCCCGGGCCCGCTCGTGGATGGTCCAGTGCAGGATGCTCGTGGCACAGATGGCGAGGAAGAGGGCACTGTGGATGAATCCCCACACCAGGGGATCCTGCAGGGCAGCTGGATGGTTGTAGAGGTGCTGGGGCGCCAGTGCCCCGAGCACGCCGTGATGGGTGAAGACCACCGCCGCCGCGGCCGCGAGCGGAGTCCAGTCCTCGTAGAGGGCCACAATCGGCACCATGATGAAGAACAGGAAGTGCGCTTCGATGGCGCTCGACGCATGGACGGACATGGCCGCCACCGCCATGAGTGCCATCGAGGTCAGGGTGGCCCGGAAGCGGCGTCCCCAGCGGGCCCGCCACGCAACCGCCGCCATCAGGACAGGCACGGCCGCCTCCAGTAGCGCGTGTCCCGGATCGGTCCCCTGGGATACTGCGAACACGGTGGCGGCCAGGGTCGAGGCCACCACGAACCCTGCGATCATCCGGTGGCGGAACGCCCATGCCGGCTCGGGGAGTCTGGAACCGCGGGGAAAAAAGCTGCCGATCGCGCGAAGCCATTGCGGTGCCACGGAGACGCTCCCAAGTTGTGAAGTAAGTTTGACGATTGCTGGAACCCGCGCCGCGATGGTGCCGACAGCCCACTTTAGCCACCGCAAGCGGATGTGACGCGTATTACGGCCCAGAGTCGCGCTTCAGGCAGACGCAGTCGCCCCGCGCCTAACGGATATGCCCGCGATGCCGACAGTAAGTACAAGAACACCGCCACCTACTAACAGAGCAGAATCGGCCCATGATCGTCGTCACACGCCTCAACGGAACGCGCTTCGCGGTCAATCCGGACCTGATCGAGCGTATCCACGAGAGCCCCGACACCCACCTGGTGACCCTCGACGGCGCCGCCTATGTGGTGCTGGAAAGCCTCGCCGACGTGGTCGAACTCATCGCCGACTACCGGGCGTATGTCCTGAGTAAGGCACGGGATTTTCCCGCCGTGACGGGATACCCGTTGAGCCTCGTGCCGCCGTCGGACCCCGCGGACGCCGGCCGCCGCCCCGCACCTGAGCCCCCAAGAAAGTAATCCATGGATCCCGCAACAGTCATTGGACTGCTCCTCGCCTTTGGCTCCCTCATCGTCATGGTCCTGCTGGAAGGCGGCAGCCTCTCGTCACTGCTGCTGCCCGCCCCCATGATCCTCGTCTTCGGGGCCACCTTGGCCATCGGGCTTGCCGGTAACACCTTCAAGGACGTGATCCAGGCGTTCAAAGCGGTGCCGGGGATGTTCATCGGAAAAACCGCGAAGCCGCAGGACAGCATCGACCAGATGGTCCGGTTCGCGGAAAAGGCGCGCAGCGAGGGCCTGCTGTCCCTCGAGGAAGAAGCTGCCGGCGTCAACGATCCCTTTCTGGCCCGGGCGCTGCAGAACATCGCCGACGGCACCGACGCCGAGGACCTCCGGATGCAGATGGAGGATGAGATCGACACGAAGTCCCGCAGCGACCATTCCGCCTCGAAGTTCTTCGCCTCGCTCGGCGGGTATGCCCCCACCGTCGGCATTGTCGGAACCGTTGTGTCCCTGACCCACGTGCTGGAAAACCTGTCTAAGCCCGACGAGTTGGGGCACATGATCGCAGCCGCCTTCGTCGCCACGCTCTGGGGCCTGCTGTCCGCCAACTTCATCTGGCTCCCGTTCAGCAGCCGCCTGGCCCGGCTGTCCGAGTTGGACCTCGAACGCCGGACGCTGCTCATGGAAGGGATGCTCGCCGTGCAGGCCGGCGCCCAGCCGCTGTTGCTGGCCGAGCGGCTCCGCTCCATGGTTCCCGAGCACCAGCTCAAGAGCTCCGGAAGCGGCCGCAAGGCAGCTGCCGGCGACGCTGAAACGATGGACACCGCCGCGTGAGCGGCCGCCGGCGCCCCCGCAAGAAACCCGAAGAGCACCACGTCGACGAACGCTGGATGGCGTCCTACATGGACATGGTCACGGTGCTCATGTGCCTTTTCATCGTCCTTTACGCCATGTCCACAGTGGACGCCAACAAGTTCGACAAGCTCCGTAATTCCCTGGCCACCGGCTTCGGGGCCGTCGCCAGCGAAACAGTGGACACCGCCGAGGGCACGGTGGTCCCGCCGGAACTCGTGGACGAAAAGCTGGAGGCCTTCGCCGCGCTGCAGGCGGCGGATTCCGCAACGGCTCCCGACGCACTCGACGCGGCCCTCAAGGAAGTGGACCGGCTGCGTGCCCTTGAGGAGCAGATGAAGGCCGCCCTGGCGGCCGACGGGCTCAGCGAAAACGTCGAATTCCAGATCGACCAGCGCGGGCTCACGGTCAAGCTGGTCGGCTCGCAGACATTCTTCGCGCCGGACCGGCCGGAACTCACCGAACGGGCCTCCCAGGTCCTGACCATCATCTCGCCCATCCTCGGGCCTGCGTCCCTGGAGATCATGGTCGAGGGCCACGCGGCCAACGGCGTGACCGCCTACCCGTCCACCTGGGAGCTCTCCTCGGCCCGAGCCGTGAATGTCCTCCGCTTTATGGTGGACCGCGGCGGGATCGCCCCGGGAACCATCGGCGCCGTCGCCTTCGGCTCCGCGCGCCAGGTCAACGACGATTCCACGCCGGAGCTCATGGAGCTGAACCGCAGGGTGGACATCGTGATCATCTCGGACCAGCCCGACGTCGTCCGGGCGCTGATTCCGGAAGTGCTGAAGCTCAGCGGATAATAGCTGTCTGTTGCCCACACAATGCCTGCCGTGTATCTCGAAGTATTTGCCTGCGGCAGACTGCTTACCCCGCGCGATCCCTTGCCGATAGTGGCAACCGTGAGTGTTCTGGATGAGCGGGGAGTGGCACGGGAGCGGATGGTCAGCGTCTATGACTTCCGGCGTCCCGCGACGCTCGCACGCGAACACAGCCGCGTCCTTGAACTCGCTTTCGAAACCTACGCCCGCCAATGGGGAACCCAGCTGACCGCAAAGGTCCGCGTCAAGTCCGTCGTCCGGCTCGAAGACGTCAGTATGGTCAGCTATGACGAGTACGCAGCCTCCCTGCCCGCGGTCACGGCCATGGTGCTGTGCACCGTCGAGGGACTCGATTCCAAGCTCGTGGTGCAGTTCCCGGCCCCGGCCGCCCTCGGCTGGGTGAACCGCATGCTCGGCGCTTCAAATGATGCGCCCATGCCGGACCGCAAGTTCACCCAGATTGAACAAGCCCTGGTCAAGGGCCTGATGGACGAGGCACTCGAGGACCTCGGCTACTCCCTGGGACCGCTGCTGAGCGAAACCGTGCGGGTGGACACCATCCAGTACAACTCCCAGTTCGCCCAGGCCGCGGCCCCCAGCGAACTGATGATCGTCGCGGCGTTCACCATGAACGTCGGCGAGATGAGCGCCCCCGCCACCCTGGCCGTACCCGCCAGCCTTCTGCTCGGGCGGCTCAAGAAGGTCAACCCGACCGACAACCGCGGAGACGCCTCAGCGCGCGTGAGCGCTCAGTTGGAGCGGGTTCCCGTGGAGCTGTCGGTCCGGCTGTCGACGTCGTTCGTCACCCCCAGCCAGGTCCTGGGCCTGGCCGTGGGCGACGTCCTGCCCCTGCCGCATCTGGAAAACCGGCCGTTTGACCTCACCCTGGACGGCACCCGGCTCGCCACTGCCGCCCCGGCCCGCAATGGGTCCCGAGCGGCCGCCGTCATTGTCACAATCGAGGAGAATCACCGATGAGCATCACCCTGACCAGGCACGAATCGTCGGCGGAACGGCTCGTTGAAGAACTGCCGAGCCCGGTCGCGCTCAAGGTCCTGGCCCTCGTGCCGGGCCGCACCGCCGCGCCCTTCGCCCGGCAGGCCGTCGCCGCCACCTTCGTCGGCTCCGTTACCGCAGACCTCGCGCTCATGTTGAGCGACCGCACCTTCCTCGACGAAGCCGCCGGCGGCGTGACGGGAAACCAAGCCGGCGTTGTCTCGGTGACGGACGTGCTGCGTCCCGCGATGGAAAGCGCGAGTTCGGTGTTCGGCGCAGGTGTCCTGAGCGACCTGCGGGAATCCGACGCCTCCGGGCTGCTTTCGGACCCGGACACCGCGGTTTTCGAACTGACCGACGGCGCCAACGCCGCTGCCTGGTTTGCCGTCCGCATCCGGGAGCACAGCACCAGCCAGGAGCGCACGGGCGACGTGTTCCGCGATGGCGGGGCAGTCGCCGGCCGGCTCGGGCGGATCAACAACATCGAAATGGCCTTGACGGTGGAGATCGGACGCACCCGGATGTCGGTGCGCGACGTGCTCTCGCTCGAACCCGGCAAGATCATCGAGCTCGACCGCTCCGCCGGTGCGCCGGCAGACGTCCTGCTCAACGGGCGGCTGATCGCCCACGGCGAAGTGGTGGTCCTGGACCAGGACTACGCCGTCCGGATCACCCGCATCCTCGACGTTGCCGAGGGACTCAGCTGAATGGACGCACTGATCCTTGGGCTGCGGGTATTCGTGGCCCTGGGCGCGGTGCTGGGCCTCATGTGGTTCCTGCAACGCCGGCTCGGCAAAGGCACCGGACGGCGGCGGGCCGACCGTGCACTGACCGTTGTCAGCCGGCAGAGCGTCGGACAGAAGGCCTCTGTAGTGGTCGTCGACGCCGCCGGGCAGCGCTTCCTGCTGGGCGTCACCGAACACGCCGTCAACGTCCTGCACACCGGCGACATCCCGGCCGAAGCCGTTGAAGCCACAGTTCCGGAAGCCCGCCGCGGGGCCGGCGAATTTGCCCGTATCCTTTCCGGTTTCGGCCCGCTGACCGGCGGCCAGCCCAGTTTCGAGGAACTTCCCGAGGACAACGCAGGGGCTCCCGGTGCCACCGCCGACAAAGGCCCGCTGTCCCGGCGCAGCACCCTGCACCGGGACTCCCATGCTCGGGGGCCGGCACTGCGCGGCAGCGCCTCCGGCAAGGCCGGCCACCCGCCCCTGCACGGTTCAATCCTTGCCGGCTCCACGTGGAAGCAGGCCGCTGCCGCTCTCAGGAGCGGACGCCGCAATTGACCAGGATTCTGACTTCCCGTTCTGCATCCGCGCTCCCGGCTGCCGCACCGCTCCCGGCTGCCGCCGCCGCCGCCGCCGCCGCCGCTGCCGCCGCCGCCGGCCCGGTCCGGCCCGGCATTAGCCGGCCGGGCAGGGCCATGGTCCTCGGCCTTGCCGCCGTCGTGTTCGCGGTGCTGCTGCTGTGGTTGAGCGCCTCGGCCGGCCACGCTGCCCCCATCGACCCCACCCCGCCGGTCGCCCCGACGGATCCGGCGAACCCCGGCGGGGGTAGCGTCAACATCGAGATCAACGGTCTCGACGGCAAACCGTCGACGGCAGTCCTGACCCTCATCGGCATCACCTTGCTCTCGGTGGCGCCGGCCCTCCTGCTGATGATGACGTCCTTCACCAAGATCTTCGTGGTCCTGGCGATGACCAGGAACGCCCTGTCGCTGCCGACCATCCCGCCGAACCAGGTCCTCGCCGGGCTGGCACTGTTCCTCTCGATTTTCGTCATGTGGCCGGTCATCAACGAGATGAACACAATCGGGATCCAGCCCTACCTCAACGGCACCCTCGACTTCAACGGCGCGGTCGGCGCTGCCAGCGGCCCGCTGCAGCAGTTCATGCTGGCCCACACCAGGGAAGAGGACATCGCCCTGATGTCCCGTGCCGCTGCAGCGGAAAACCCGGCCACCCCCGAGGCCGTGCCCATGCAGACCCTCATTCCCGCCTTCATGATTTCGGAATTGCGTTCCGCGTTCATCATCGGGTTTGTCATCTTCATTCCGTTCCTCGTCATCGACCTCGTCGTTTCCGCAGCGCTCATGTCCATGGGCATGATGATGCTCCCGCCGGTGATGATTTCATTGCCCTTCAAGATCCTGCTCTTCGTTCTTGTGGACGGCTGGGGCCTGATCATCACCTCGCTCGTCCAAAGTTATGCAGGCACCGGATGAACGCCAACGCCGTCCTGGACATCTGCCTTCAGGCCATGATCATCGCGGCCAAGCTCTCGGCCCCAGTGCTGGTGACAGCGCTCGTGGTGGGACTGGCCATCGCACTGCTGCAGTCCATCACCCAGCTTCAGGAAGCGACCCTGTCCTTCGTGCCCAAGGCCGCGGCCGTGGCGGTGGCCCTGCTGATCTGCGGCCACTGGATGATCTCAGAGATGGTGGCGTTCACCAACGATCTCTTCGCCAGGATCCCCTCCCTGCTCGGAGGCCTGTGAGGTGGCCATACCGATCGACCCGACGTGGCTGGAAGCGCTTCTGCTGGCCACCGTCCGGATGACGGCATTCCTGGTCGTGGCACCCCCCTTCGCTTACCAGGCGTTTCCAGGCCGCGTGAAAGCCATGCTCGGACTCGGGCTCGGCCTCGCGGTTTCCCAGCGGGTATCCGCCGGCTATACGGCTCGCGACACTGCCGGCTTCCTCACCGGGGTGGTTCTGGAGCTCGTCACCGGGCTTGCCCTCGGCTTCCTGGTCCTCGTGATCTTCTCCGCCATCCAGTCCGCCGGCAGCCTGATCGACCTCTTCAGCGGCTTTCAGATGGCCCAGGCCTTCGACCCGCAGATGAACGTCAACGGCGCACAGTTCACCAGGCTGCTGCAGATGGCCGCGCTGGCGCTCTTGTTCGCCTCTGACGGCTACCAACTCGTCATCACGGGCCTCACAGGCAGCTTCGCGGCCCTGCCGCTGGCCGGCGGCATCGATCTGGCCCAGCCGGTCCAGGCCCTGATCCCGGCGGTCACCGGGATGTTCCTCGCCGCCGTCCAGATCGCCGGACCGCTCGTGGTCGTGTTGTTCCTCGCCGACGTCGGACTGGGCCTGCTGACGCGCGTGGCGCCGGCACTCAATGCCTTCTCGCTCGGCTTCCCGCTGAAGATCCTGATGACGCTGATGCTGGCCGGATTCATGTTCCTGGCGCTGCCCCGGATCGTCTCCAGCCTCGCCAATCAGGCCGCCAAGACAGTGCTGGGGGTGGGCTGATGTCGGATTCGCAGGAAAAGACCGAGGAAGCCACCGACAAACGCATGAAAGAGGTCCGCTCGAAGGGCCAGCTTTCCCGTTCCCAGGACCTCACCGCGTGGCTCGGCGTCGGCGCGGCCGCCATCATGATTCCGGCTACCGTGGAACGCGCCTCCAACGCCGCCACGGACCAGCTCTTCACCGTCCGCGGCATCGTGGCAGCACCGGACCGCGGCAGGGCCCTCAAGGCCTTGGAGGACGGCCTCGCCGCCATCGCCGGGATCGTCGGCCCAATGCTGATTGTGGTGTTCATCGTGGTCCTCGCCGGGGCCGCGCTGCAGGGCGGCGTGCACGTGAAGAAGTTCAAGGTGGACTTCGAGCACTTCAAGCTCCTCGACGGATTGAAGCGGATGTTCGGCATGCAGGCGGTCTGGGGCGGCGTCAAGGCGCTGCTGAAGGCCAGTGTGGTAGGTCTGGTCCTTTACAGCGTCGTGCAGGGACTGGTTCCTGTGCTGCTGACGGCCGGCGGGATGCCGGTCTCAGGGGTCGTGCAGGCCGCCGGCGGCGGTGTCGCCTCGCTGGTCCAGTTCGCGGTGGCCGCCGGCATCGTGTTGGCGGCGGCTGACTTCTTCGTCGTGATGCGCCGAAACCGCAAGAAGACCCGGATGTCCAAGAAGGAAGTCCAGGACGAAAACAAGAGCAGCGAAGGCGACCCCCTGATCCGGTCCCAGCGGCGGGCCCGGCAGATGGCGATGAGCCGGAACCGCATGATCGCGGCGATCGGGGACGCCGACGTCGTGCTGGTCAACCCTACGCACTTCGCCGTGGCGCTCAAATACGAACCGGGAAAGTCCGCACCCCGCGTGGTGGCCAAGGGTTCCGGCCACATCGCCGCCAGGATCCGGGACGAGGCCGAGGCAAAGAACGTGCCGATGGTCCAGGACATCCCGCTGACCCGGGCCCTGCACAGCGCTTGCGAGCTGGGCCAGGAGATCCCGGTGGACTTCTACCGTGCGGTGGCAGGGGTCCTCGCCTTCGTGATGTCCCTCAAGGCCCGCGGCGCCGCCCGGGGTATGCACCGGATGGCCGCTGCCCTATGAACACTGCTCCAGCCAGCGTCTGTGAAAGGACCGCACCATGAAGAACAAGCTCGCCCCGCTGACAGTGCCGATCGGCATCGTCGGCATTGTGCTGCTGCTGATTGTTCCGGTGCCCGCGCCCCTGCTGGACGTCCTCATCGTCTGCAATATCCTGCTGGCGCTCTTGGTGCTCCTGACCAGCATGTTCGTGAAGAAGCCGCTGGATTTCTCCGTTTTCCCGTCGCTCCTGCTGGTCGCCACGCTCTTCAGACTGGGCCTGAATGTCGCCTCCACCCGGCTGATTCTGGGGGAGGGGCACGCCGGACAGGTCATCGAGGCGTTTGGCCAGGTGACCGTGGGCGGTTCCATGATCATCGGTGCCGTGGTGTTCCTGATCCTCGTGGTCATCCAGTTTGTCGTGGTCACCAAGGGTGCGGAGCGCGTGGCCGAAGTCGGCGCGCGCTTCACCCTGGACGCCATGCCGGGCAAGCAGATGGCGATCGACGCCGACCTCAACGCCGGGCTGATCACCGACACCCAGGCGCGCGAACGCCGCGCCGAAGTCTCGGCCGAAGCCGACTTCTACGGCGCCATGGACGGCGCCTCGAAGTTCGTCAAGGGCGACGCCATCGCCGGGCTCATTATCATCATCATTAACTTCGTCGGCGGCATCGCGATCGGCATGCTGCAGCGCGGCATGGAGATCGGCGACGCCGTGAACACCTACGGCATCCTGACCATGGGCGACGGCCTCGTGACGCAGATCCCGGCCCTGCTGATGGCCGTCTCCACCGGCATGATCGTGACCCGCTCCAACGCGGAATCGGACATGGGCCACACGGCGTCCACCCAGCTGATGCAGTCACCCAACGCGCTGATGATCGCCGGCGTCGCCGCCATCGCGATGGCGTTGATCCCGGGCATGCCGCCGCTGCCGTTCGTTCTGGTCGGGGCCGGGCTGGTCTTCGCGTCGCGCCGGATCGCCGCCCAGCAGTCGAAGGAAAAAAAGACCCGTGAAGCAGAGGCCAGCGCCCTGAACTTCCCGGAAATGGACCCCAACGAGAAGCTCCTGGAGGACATGCGGATCCACCCCGTGGAGATTCTGCTGGCCCCCGACCTCGTGGACATGGTCTCCGGGGCCTCGGATGACCTGCTGGCCCGGGTGCGGTCCCTGCGGCACAAGATCGCCATGGAGCTAGGCCTGGTCATCCCGCCGGTCCGCACCAGGGACAGTCTGGACCTGCCCCCGGCGAGCTACTCCATCCGGATCGCCGGCGTCGAGGCGGGCGCCGGCACCGCCCCCGGCGGCCAGATGCTGGCCCTGGGCGACAGCCTCGACTCGCTCCCCGGGGTCGCGATGATCGAGCCCGTTTTCGGTCTGGCCGGGAAGTGGATCCCGGCCGAAATGCGCCACAACGCGGAGATGACCGGCGCCACCGTGATCGACCGCGTGTCCGTCCTTGTCACCCACCTCTCCTCCATCGTCACGGCCAACGCCGCCAGGCTCCTGTCCCGCGAGGACGTGCGTGTCCTCACCGAGGGGGTGCGGACACAGAGCCCGTCCGCCGTCGACGAACTCACTCCGGCTCTGCTCTCCCTCGCCGAGCTGCAGCGCGTGCTCCAAGGCCTGCTGGAGGAACAGGTCCCCATCAACGACCTCGCCCGGATCTACGAGGCGCTCACGCTCCGCGCGAAGGTCTCCACCGACCCGGAATCACTGGTTGAATCCGCGCGGCAGGCCCTCGGTCCGGCACTCACGGCCAAGTTCATGGACGGCCCGGTGCTGAACGTGATCATGATCGACCCCGTGCTGGAACAACACATGCTCGAGGACATGCGCCCCGCCGAGGGCGGAAGCCAGATCGTGATGGCCCAGAACCGGCTCGACGCCGTGCTCCGTTCGGTGCGCTCCGCCGTCGACGCAGCGGCCGTCGCCAACCGCCCGGCCGTGCTGGTCTGCGCCCCGGCGCTCCGCCCTGCCATCCGCCGACTTGTGGGAGCGCAGCCCGGATCGGTCCCGGTACTGTCCTACCGCGAAGTCACCTCAGCCAACGTCCGGATCGAAACAGTAGGAGTCGTTCGCCATGAAGAACAGCTTTCGGCTTAAGGGCGCTTCGCTGGAGGAGATCCGCCGCAAGGCGGAATTGCAGCACGGCCCGGCGGCACGCATCGTCTCTGCAGAGCGCGTCATCAGCCCAGGGATCGCCGGACTCTTCGCCGGCGACCGCTACGAGGCGATCGTCGAGGTGGTAGCGGAACGTGAGGTTGTCACCGGCGAGGTGGTTCCCGATCCGGACATCCTGGCCGATGCAGTGGCGCCGGCGATCGGTTCCGCTGCCCCGCTCGCGGGAGCGGCGCCCGCCCACGACCTGCAGGGCGCCACGATCGCGGCCCTTCTCGAAGAAGCCGATGCGGCCGAACTGAACCTGCACCGGCCCGGCAACCGCGGAGTCTCAACGGAGTCTCCGGACTTCGCCGAACTGCTCGAACAGCTCGGCGCCGGGTTGCGCGGCCCCGGTGCTGACGCTTTGGCCGTGCGGGGCAGCCCCCGCGGGCAGGGCTCCGGAACGGCCCCGGCGGCGGCGGCGTCGACGTCGGCCGCGCAACCGAAAGCGTCCCACGCGACAGCGGCACAGACGCCCGCGGCACCCCAAATACACCCGCCGAGCACACCCACACCGCCGCCCGGACCCGCCCTGCCACCCGGACCCGCCCTGCCGCGCGAGTCGGTGCCGGTTCCACTGAGCGGGATCGGGGATCTGGTGGTCCTCGTCGGGCTTGGCGACGACGCACTGGACACCGCGCTGGCCATGTCGACGGCAGCCGGCGGCGCCGACGTGCGCACCGCCGGGAAGCTGTCCGCCTACGGCCACCTGCACGTCGACGGGCGCCAGGGCGCGACGGCGGCACGCGCCCGCGCTGTCTTGACGGACCAGACCGTCGTGGTGGCCTTCGGCCTGGGAAGGGCCCGCGACGCCCTCGCCCGGCTCCAGTCCGTCGCGGCACTGTCCGCGGATCAGCTGTGGGTCGTGGTCGACGCCGGGCGCAAGCAGGAGGACTCTGCGCGCTGGGTTGGTGTGCTGGCTGCCCAGTTGGACATCACTGCGGTGGCAGTCGTGGGGGCGTCCGAGACCACTACGCCGGAAACCGTCAACGCTCTTGGATTTCCGGTGGGCTGGATCGACTCCGGCCCGGCCCGCTCGGTCAGGATCTGAGATGCCTGGAACTGACTGGCCGCCAGCGGCCAGATTCGTCCGCAGTTCCGCCACGCGAAGGGTAGATTGAGAGGATGCTGGTACTCACACGCAAACCGGGCGAACAGATCATGATCGGCGACGGGATCGTCATCACGGTTCTGGAAGGCCGCGGTGACGGTGTCCGGATAGGTATTGAGGCACCCCGAGGAGTTCCGATCCAGCGCCGGGAAGTCATCGAAGCCATCGCCGCAGCGAACCTGGCGGCAGCTGAAGCCGGCGCCGAAGCAGGTCCGGACACCGAATATGCCCTGCGGCGGCTATTGCCGCCGGGCGCCACCACCAAAGCGGGTCCCAGTACCGACTGAGCCCTGCACGGGGATCAGTCGCTGTTGCCGTCGAGGTACAGGGCCAAAAGCGGCTGGGGTGTCCGGCGGGTGACCGCCAGGGCGCGCTCAATATTCCCCGCCGTCGTGAGCTGATCGAGAGTTTGGGCGGGGTCCGAAGGCAAAGACGCCTCGCCCTCACCGTTGCCGCCTTGTCCGCGCTTCGCGCCGGACGGTACCGAAGTGCCCCGATGGCGCAGTGCGTCCTCGTTGGCCCGGGCGGCATCCCCGAGCTGTGCAAGCAGCACGCGCAGGCCGTCAAGGTGTTCGCGGAGGATCTCCGGCCAAGGACCGGAGGGAGCCCCTGCTGCGAGTTCGATCAGCGTCGCCTGCGCGGGAAGCCCCCATTCGGCCGCCACCGCGGCCGAATCGACGTTCCGGGCCAAGGCTTCGAAGCGCAGGCGGTCGAGGACGCTCTCTACTTCAGAGGCCGTGAAGCTCAGCCAATGGAGGTTTCCGGCCATGACATGAAGCCGCTGCGTCTCCAGCCTGAACAACAGCAACTCCAGCTGCCGCCGCTCCTGCCAGAGAGCTGCGGAAAGATCACCTGCACCCATGAACCCCATTCCCCTTGCCGCCCCGGCTGAGAAGCGTTACCGCATTTTCAGCCAAGCTTTGTCCTGAGGTTACACGCAGAATGTGACTCAGGTGATAGGTTTCGTCATGGGTGCTGCCCCGGGTTTTGAACTCCGACTTCCATTGGGGAGCACGGGGCGTCGTTTGTGGGTGCGGCTTTCAATCTTTTTACGCTTCCGGAACCTGTCTCATGGGGGGACACTATTGAATCGCGTGGAACGCAACGAGATGGTCACACAGCATCTCCCGCTGGTGGGCTACCTCGTCTCAGACTTGTGCTCGAAGGCCTCACACCTTTCCCGCGATGACCTGGCGTCTGCGGGCGCCATTGCACTGATTACGTCGGCGGACTCGTTCAACCCGGACCTCGGCGTGCCGTTCGGTGCCTTTGCGCGCCGGCGTATCCTGGGTGCATTCGCTGACGAGATGCGCGCCAGCGACTGGGCCACCCGCTCGGCGCGCCGCCGAATCAAGGAAACGATGTCGGTCCAGGAATCCCTGGCCGCAGCCCTCGGACGCACCCCCAGCGTTGACGAGATTGCCTCGGCCCTGGGCGTCCAGCAGAGCGTCGTCGAAGCAGCCCTGGCCGACGCCTCCCGCACCCTGACACCACTTGATGAAGCTGTTGTTGACACGCTGGCCGCTGAGACGCTGACCCCGGAACAATCCGTGCTCGCGGACGAGCGGCTCCAGTACCTCCGCGCCGCGGTGAAGTCCCTCCCCGAGCGGATGCGCTACGTCGTCGAGGAGATCTACTTCGGCGACAGGACAGTCAAGGACCTGGCCGCGGAACTCGGATCCACCCACGCGGCGGTCTCCCAGCAGCGCGCGGAGGCCATCCGGCTCCTGCGTGACGGTTTGACCGCACATTACGCCGACGACTCCGAGCAGGTCTTCGAGCCCCAGTCCCGGATCACAATGAAACGCCGGAATGATTACCTTTCCCAGCTGGCGGAAGCGACCACGGGCGGCATTACAAAGGCCATTTTCCCGCAGGGGCCGGTCCTCGACGAGGCAGTCTGAGCCGGCCTGGCTTCCCGCCGCCGTGATTAGTAAGCCTTCTTAGTAAGCTGACCGAGAAATTCCTCCGGGACCGTCGCGGTCCTGTTGCGCCCTGCGGTAGCGTCGAAGACATCGGACCTAGCCATACCGGACGCAACGGTATCGCACCTACTCAGGAGGACGCATGAAAGCTTCACCGACCCTCACAACGAACCTGCAGGCAGTGCTTGTTGACCTGATCGAACTTCACGTCCAGGGCAAGCAGGCGCACTGGAACATCGTCGGAACGAACTTCCGGGACCTCCACCTCCAGCTGGACGAGATCATCGAATCGGCCCGTGAGTTCGCGGATGATCTGGCGGAGCGCATGCGCGCCCTCCACGCCCTGCCGGACGGGCGCAGCTCCACGGTGTCCAAGTCCACTGCGCTCGCCGAGTTCCCCAGCGGCCTGATCAACACCAAGGACGCCATTGAGCGGATCGTCGCGGCCCTTGACGCCGCCGTCGGCACCATGCGCAAGGTCCACGACGAAGTCGACGAGGAGGACCCCACCACGGCAGACCTGCTGCACGCGTTCATTGCCAAGTTCGAGCAGTACGCCTGGATGGTCAATGCCGAGACGATGCGGGCTAACTCGAACGTCACCACGGCGGACAGCAAGTAGCCTTCCCCCGGCAGACTCAGCGCCCGGCCCCGGTTCCCACCGGCGCCGGGCGCTTGGCGTTTAAGCGGCGCCCGGCCCCGGGAGCGTCCGGGTGCCCGGCTATTTGGCGGTCGGCACGTTCCGGAGCACGACGGCGGCGAGCACCGACGCCCCCGCCATGAGGACGAGTGCGATGGTGGCCGTGATGTGGACGCCTGAATCGAACGCTGCCCGGGCGGCGGTCATTACGGCCTCCGCCAGCGGTCCCGGCAGGGCCTGCGCCAGTTCCACGGCCCCGGCGAGCGTCTCGCCCGCCTGGGCCGATGCCTCAGCCGGTGCCGCGTCCGCGACGCCGTCGGGAAGCCGCAGATTGCCCTGGTAGGAAGCCGTCAGGATGGAGCCGAGGATGGCGGTGCCCAGCAGGGAACCGATTTCGTAGCCGGTCTCGGATATTGCGGCCGCCGCCCCGGACTTCTCTGCGGGGGCGGCACCGAGGATCAGGTCATTGGAAATGGTCTCCGCGGCGCCGACGCCCAGGCACAGCACCAGCAGGGCCGCCAGCAGCAGCGCAGGGCCGTTGCCGTGATCGCCGAAGGCCACCAGGAAGTAGCCGCCGGCGCTCAGGAGCAGGCCGCCCGCGACCACAAAACCAGGGCGGATTTTCTTCACCAGCGGCACCACCAGCAGGCCGGCCAGGACGGTCGCGATGAGCGCGGGGACCATGGCGACGCCGGATTCCGAGGGGGACTGCCCCTCGAGCAGCTGCAGGTGCTGGGCCAGGAACAGGATGAAGCCGTTAAAGGAGAACAGCGCCAGCACGTTGGCGATGATGGCGGTGGTGAAGACCCGGTTGCTGAAGAGGCTGAGATCCAGCAGGGGAGCGGTCCGGTTTCGTTCCCCTGCGCCGTCCGCTGGCACACCTGTCGGTTCCGCGGCGCCCTGCGGGAGGCTGTCCTGCGGGAGGCTGCCCTGCGGCAGGCCGGCCGCCAGGAGCTGCCGCTGCCGCCGGATGAAGATGTACCCCATCAGCAGGCCGAAGGCGATGGCGGCCAGCGGTTCCAGTGCCAGACCGTGTGTGGCCAGGATCTTGATGCCGTAGACCACCGGCACCATGACCAGCAGGGACAGGACGATGCTGGGCACGTCCACCCGGCCGGGGTTCGGGTCCCGGGATTCCGGGATCAGGGCCGGGCCCAGGACCAGCAGCGGCAGGATGATCGGCACGGCCACCAGCAGTACTGCGCCCCACCAGAAGTGCTCCACCAGCCAGCCGCCGAAGATCGGGCCCAGCGCGGCACCACCGGAGAAGCCGGCGGCCCAGATGGCCACGGCCAGCCGGCGCCGGTTGGGCTCGGGGAAGATGTTGCGGATCAGGGAGAGGGTGGAGGGCATCAGCATGGCCCCGAAGAACCCCAGCCCCGCCCGCCCGGCGATCAGCCACTCGGCGCTGGGGGCGAAGGCCGTGACCGCCGAGACGGCTGCGAAGCCGGTGCTGCCGATAAAGAGCAGCCGGCGGCGGCCGATCCTGTCGCCGAGGCTGCCCATCGCCACCAGGAGACCGGCGAGGACCAGCGGATAGGCATCGACGATCCAGAGCAGTTCCACCCCGGAGGCATCGAGGCTGCGCGCGATGGCCGGCAGCGCGAAGGTCAGGGCCGTGTTGTCGACGGCCACGAGCAGCACGGGAAACATCAGCAGAGCCAGCGCCAGCCAGTCGCGCCAGGGCGCACGCGGCGGTGTCGACGTCGTTCCGGCGGCGGAGTTGCCAGCGGCGAAGCTGCCGACCGTACCGGTGCCGCTGCGGGTGATCGATGCGTTGCTCATGATCATAACTGTACCGTCTGGACGGTACAGTTATGAAACCGACCGCAAAGACTCGTCTCCGCCCGGGGCATGATTGGAACCATGGCCAGAAAACCCGTCGCCCGCGAAGCCGTCCTTGACGCGTTCGAATCCCTGCTCATCGAAGAGGGCGAACGTGCCGCGACGCTGGATGCCGTCGCCCGGCTGGCCGGCGTCTCCAAGGGCGGGCTGCTCTACCACTTCCCCAATAAGGAGGCGATGATTTCCGTCCTGTTGGAACGGCTGGACCGGCTGCTCGCCGAGGACCTCACCGCCATGGCCGCCGCGCCGGAGGGCGCCGCGGCGTTCTTCATCAAGTCCTCGGTCTGGGCGGACACACCGCTGGACCGGGTCTTCGTGGCCGCCACCCGGCTGGCTGAGGTGGCCCACCAGGAAACCCTGCGCCGGATGGCCGCGGCCCAGGCGAGCTGGTTGGAACTGCTGGCGGTCGACGTCGGCCCCGCCATGGCCAAGCCGGTCCTCTACATGGGCGACGGGCTCTACTTTAACGCCATGCTGGCGCGCGGCCCGGGCGGCCCGCTCCCGGAGGTCGGGCCCGACGTCGAAAGCCTGCTCACCGCCCTCGAGCGGCTCCGCGGCTGACCGCAGGAGCGCCCTGGCCGCCGAATTCGCGGGATGGGTGCGGGGTCGCGGGAACGTTTCGGCGACGCCGCAGCTTTCCCGCGATTTCGCGTCCGACAGCTGTCGGCTGCGGTTCCGCCGGCAGCTTTCCCGCGATTTCGCGTCCGGCAGCTGTCGGCTGCGGTTCCGCCGGCAGCTTTCCCGCGATTTCGCGTCCGGCAGCTGTCGGCTGCGGTTCCGCCGGCAGCTGTCCCGCGATTTCGCGTCCGACGGCGGCCCCAGCGCGTCACTGGTTTGCGGACGCGGGCCCGGCATAGGACAATGGGGGCTGTGACTGTGGTCACGAAAATTTAATATGCCTTTGATCTGCGGCGGGAGAGTTCTGCAAGTAGGTACAAGCAGGCGCCGTAGGAGCAAACCCTCCCCAGGAATCTCTCAGGCCCACGTACCGCCGCGGCAAGGCAACTCTGGAAAGTAGCAGGCATGTCCTTTGACATGCTGTGCTCACCGACGGTGCAAGCGGAACCATGCGAGAGCACGGCTGCGCGGAAACTCTCAGGTCCAATACAGAGCGGGGAGGAACCCGAATCAATGTGGCGTACCCTGCGCCGCCTTAGTTATGGAGTTCCTTGTGACTGTTTCCTCAGCGTCCACGTCCTTCGTTGACCGGCACATCGGCGCCCGCCGCCAGGCCGACGTCGATGCCATGCTGAAGGCTGTCGGCTACGACACCGTCGATGCGCTCGTAGACACGGCCGTCCCGAAGGACATCCGGCAGGACTCCGCACTGGCCCTCGGTCAGGCGCTCAGCGAAGTCGAGGTCCTCGCCGAGCTGCGCAAGCTCGCCGCGAAGAATAGGACGGCCGTCCAGATGATCGGGCAGGGCTACTACGACACCCTCACCCCGGCCGTCATCCGCCGCAACATCCTCGAGGCGCCGGCCTGGTACACGGCCTACACCCCGTACCAGCCGGAAATCTCCCAAGGCCGGCTCGAGGCGCTGCTGAACTTCCAGACCATGGTCCAGGACCTGGTGGCCCTGCCCATTGCCAATGCCTCGCTGCTGGACGAAGCCACCGCCGTCGCGGAGGCCGTGCTCATGATGCGCCGGGCCAACAAAAACAAGTCCGCTCACGACGGCAAGACCGTCCTCGACGCCGACTGCCTGCCGCAGACGATCGCTATCGTCAGGGGCCGTGCCGAGGCGCTGGGCTTCGAGGTCGAGGTCGCCGATCTCTCCAAGGGACTGCCAGAGGGCGTCATCAACGGCGTGGTCCTGCAGCAGCCCGGCGCCTCCGGCCGCGTGTTTGACCACACCGCCGTGATCGCCGACGCCAAGGAACGCGGTGCCCTCGTCACCGTCGCCGCGGACCTCCTGTCCCTGGCCCTCATCACCCCGCCCGGCGAGCAGGGCGCCGACATCGCCGTCGGCTCCGCGCAGCGTTTCGGCGTCCCGCTGTTCTTCGGCGGCCCGCATGCCGCCTACATGGCGGTCCAGAAGGGCCTCGAACGGTCCATGCCCGGCCGTCTGGTCGGCGTCTCCAAGGACAACGCCGGCGTCCCGGCCTACCGCCTGGCCCTGCAGACCCGTGAGCAGCACATCCGCCGCGAGAAGGCCACCTCCAACATCTGCACCGCGCAGGCTTTGCTGGCGATCGTGTCCTCCTTCTACGCCGTTTACCACGGCCCGGACGGCCTGAAGGCCATCGCCGAGACCACCCACGGCCACGCCAGGACCATCGCCGCCTCGTTGAAGGCCGCGGGCCTGGACGTACTGCACACCAGTTTCTTCGACACCGTGACCGTCTCGGTCCCCGGCAAGGCCGCGCAGATCATCGCCGCGGCCGAGGCCAAGGGCATCAACCTGCGCTGCATCGACGCGGACACCGTTGGCATCTCCGCCGATGAGGCCACGACGGCGGCCATCGTCGCCGACGTCGTCGCTGCCTTCGGCGCCGCCGTTGTGGATTCAGTAGAGGCCTTCGCGCTGGATACCGCGCTCGAGCGCACCTCGGACTACCTGCAGCACCCCGTCTTCAACACGCACCGCTCCGAGACGCAGCTGCTGCGCTACATCCGCCGCCTCTCGGACCGCGACCTCGCCCTGGACCGCACCATGATCCCGCTGGGTTCGTGCACCATGAAGCTGAACGCCACGGCCGAAATGGAAGCCATCTCCTGGCCGGAGTTTGCTTCCATCCACCCCTTTGCCCCGGAATCCCAGACCGCCGGCTGGCGCGAACTGATCGCGGACCTCGAAGCCGACCTGACCGAGATCACCGGCTATGACCAGGTCTCCATCCAGCCCAACGCCGGGTCGCAGGGCGAGCTTGCCGGCTTGCTGGCCATCCGCGGCTACCACCTCTCCCGCGGCGACGCCCAGCGCACCATCTGCCTGATCCCCGCCTCCGCGCACGGCACCAACGCCGCCTCGGCGGTGCTGGCCGGGATGAAGGTTGTTGTCGTCGCCACTGCCGCCAACGGCACGATCGACCACGCCGACCTGCAGGCCAAGATCGAGCTGCACAAGGACGCGCTGTCCGCGATCATGATCACCTACCCCTCCACCCACGGGGTGTTCGACGCCGACGTCCGCGAGGTCTGCGACGCCATCCACGCGGCCGGCGGCCAGGTCTACATCGACGGCGCCAACCTCAACGCCCTCGTTGGGCTTGCCCAGCCGGGCCTGTTCGGCGGCGACGTCTCGCACCTGAACCTGCACAAGACCTTCTGTATCCCGCACGGCGGCGGCGGCCCCGGGGTCGGCCCGGTCGCGGCCAAGGCCCACCTGGCACCGTTCATGCCGGGCAACGCCGCCGATCCCGCCAACGGCGAAAGCGGAACTCCGATCTCCGCCTCGCGCTACGGCTCGGCCGGCGTGCTGCCGATCTCCTGGGCCTACGTGAAGCTCATGGGCGGCCAGGGCCTCACCGAGGCCACCAAGTCAGCGCTGCTGGCCGCCAACTACATCGCGGCCCGCCTGAACGAATTCTTCCCGGTGCTCTACACCGGCGAAGGCGGACTCGTGGCCCACGAATGCATCTTGGACCTGCGCGAACTCACGGCCAAGACCGGTGTGACCGCCGAGGACGTCGCCAAGCGCCTGATCGACTACGGCTTCCACGCACCCACCCTGGCGTTCCCGGTGGCCGGCACCCTGATGGTCGAGCCCACCGAGTCCGAGGACATCGGCGAGATCGACCGCTTCATCACGGCCATGATCTCCATCCGCGCCGAAATCGACCAGGTGGCGCACGGCGCCTTCACCGTCGAGCACAGCCCGCTGCGCAACGCCCCGCACACCGCCGCCGCCGTGATCAGCAGCGACTGGGCCCGCGAGTACCCGCGTGAGCAGGCCGTTTTCCCGATCCACACGCTCAAGCAGGACAAGTACTTCCCGCCGGTCGGCCGGATCGACGGCGCCGCCGGTGACCGAAACCTGATCTGTTCCTGCCCACCCCTCGAATCCTTCGAAGAAGACACAGCAGTCCACTCCGACGACTCCGCCTCTGACAATTAGGGACAGCCACCGATGACTGAGAATTACACGGCACTTTACGAAGAGCACCAGAAGCTCGGCGCCTCCTTCACCGACTTCGGCGGCTGGCAGATGCCGCTCAAGTACAGCTCCGAACTGGCCGAGCACCACGCCGTCCGCAAGTCCGCCGGCCTGTACGACCTCTCCCACATGGGCGAAGTCTGGGTCACAGGCCCCGACGCAGCGGCCTTCCTGGACTACGCCCTGGTCGGCAAGATCTCCGCGATGGCGGTCGGCAAGGCCAAGTACTCGCTGATCTGCAACGCGGACGGCGGCATCATCGACGACCTCATCACCTACCGCCGCGGCGACCAGAAATTCCTGGTGGTCCCGAACGCGGGCAACGCGAAGGTCGTGGCAGCGGCCCTGGCCGAGCGGGCCGGTTCCGGCACGGAAGGCGGGTTCGACGTCACGGTCGAGGACGCCTCCGCCGGGACCTCGCTGATCGCCGTGCAGGGTCCCAAAGCCCAGGAGATCCTGCTGCGCCTCGTTCCGGCCGCGCAGCACGAACTCGTCACCGGCCTGAAGTACTACGCCGCCGTCGACGTCCCCGTGATGTTCGGCGGCACCAGCCAGGAGCTCCTGCTCGCCCGCACGGGCTACACCGGCGAGGACGGCTTCGAAATCTTCGTCGCGAACGGCGACGCAGCCACCCTCTGGCAGGCGCTCGTGGCCATCGCCGAGGACGGCGAACTGACCCCCGCCGGCCTCGCGTCCCGCGACTCGCTCCGGCTCGAAGCCGGGATGCCGCTCTACGGCAACGAGCTCTCCCTCGACGGCGACCCCTTCGCCGCCGGGCTGGGCCCGGTCGTGGCGCTCTCCAAGGAAGGCGACTTCGTCGGCAAGGCTGCCCTCGCCGCCAAAAAGGAAGCCGGCGCAGGCACCACCACGGGCCGCAAGCTCGTCGGGCTCAAGGGCCTGGGCCGCCGGGCCGGCCGCGGCCACTACCCGGTCCTGAAGGATGGCAACACCGTCGGCGAAGTCACCTCCGGCCAGCCCAGCCCGACCCTGGGCTACCCGGTCGCGATGGCCTACGTCGACGTCGAGTTCACCGAACCCGGCACGGCCCTGGACATCGACCTCCGCGGCAAGGCCGAACCCTTCGAAGTGGTCGCACTGCCGTTCTACAAGCGCCAGAAGTAGCCACTTAGATTTAGCACCAACGACCACTCCAAGACTTAGGAAAAAAACACATGGCAAGAGTTGCCCCTGAACTGCAGTACTCCGACGAGCACGAGTGGGTTGCTCGGGACTCCGGCAACGCCGGATCCAACATTGTGTCCATCGGCATCTCGGCGGTCGCCACGGACGCCCTCGGCGACATCGTCTACGTGGACCTGCCCGAGGTCGGCGCCACGGTGACCGCCGGGGAGACCTGCGGCGAGGTGGAGTCCACCAAATCCGTCTCGGACCTGTACGCCCCCGTCACCGGCGAGGTGACCGAAACCAACCCGGCCGTCGTCGAGGACCCCGCGCTGATCAACAGCGACCCCTACGGCGCCGGCTGGCTCTTCAAGGTCGCCGCCGAATCCGAGGGCCCGCTGCTCTCCGCCCAGGAGTACGCGTCCAAGAACGGCGGCGAGCTGTGAGCGCGGCCGCAGGCACCGCCACAGCAGCCGGCACCGGGACGGTGTTTGAGCAGGTGGTCTCGCCGAGCCTGGATGCCGAGCTGTCCGCCCTGGACCCGGAGATCGCCGCAAAGATCGACGCCGAGCTGACCCGCCAGCGGGACGGCCTGGAAATGATCGCCTCGGAGAACCACACGGCCAGGGCCGTTATGCAGGCGCAGGGGTCCGTGTTGACGAACAAGTACGCCGAGGGTTACCCGGGCAAGCGCTACTACGGCGGCTGCGAGCACGTTGACGTGGTCGAGCAGCTCGCGATCGACCGGGTCAAGGCCCTGTTCGGGGCCGGGTACGCCAACGTCCAGCCGCACTCCGGCGCGCAGGCCAACGCCTCCGTCATGCACGCTCTGATCCGCCCGGGCGACACCATCATGGGCCTGAACCTGGCGCACGGCGGTCACCTCACCCACGGCATGAAGATCAACTTCTCCGGCCGCCTGTACAACGTGGTCCCGTACCAGGTCCGCGAGGACGACCACCGGATCGACATGGCCGAGGTGGAGCGCCTCGCCCAGGAGCACAAGCCGCAGCTGATCGTCGCCGGATGGTCGGCCTATGCCCGGCAGCTGGACTTCGCCGAGTTCCGCCGGATCGCCGATTCCGTGGGCGCCTACCTGATGGTGGACATGGCCCACTTCGCCGGCCTCGTCGCCGCCGGGCTGCACCCGTCCCCGGTGCCGCACGCCCACGTCACCACCTCCACCACGCACAAGACCCTCGCCGGTCCGCGCGGCGGCATCATCCTCTCCAACGACGCCGACATCGCCAAGAAGATCAACTCGGCAGTGTTCCCCGGCCAGCAGGGCGGCCCGCTGGAACACGTGATCGCGGGCAAGGCCGTGGCGTTCAAAATCGCCGCGTCCCCCGAGTTCAAGGAACGCCAGGAGCGTGTCCTGGCCGGGGCCCGGATCCTCGCCGAACGGCTGGTCCAGCCGGACGTCACCGCCAGGGGCATCAACGTCATCTCCGGCGGCACCGATGTGCACCTGGTCCTCGTGGACCTGCGTAACTGCGAGCTCAACGGCCAGCAGGCCGAGGACCGCCTCGCGGAAATCGACATCACCGTGAACCGGAACGCCGTGCCGTTCGACCCCCGCCCGCCGATGGTCACCTCGGGGCTGCGCATCGGCACCCCCGCGCTGGCCACCCGCGGGTTCGGCGAGGCGGCGTTCGCCGAAGTCGCGGACATTATCGCGGAGGCCTTGACCGCCGACGCCGGCACGGACCTGTCCGGTCTGCGCTCCCGGGTGCAGGCCCTCGCCGCCGCCCACCCGCTCTACCCCTCGGTTGCCCAGCTCGCCTGAGCGCCGAACCACAGGCAGTAGCAGCAATGGATCACGACGCCGGGCCGGCCGCCACAAGCCGCCGCCCGGCGTCGTGCATCCGGCGGCACCGCCGCCACCCGGCGGCCGTGCCGCCTTCCGGCAGGACCATCTGCCGGGCCACAGTTAGAGCTAGTTAGGAACGACAATGGCCGTTGGAGTCTTCGACCTTTTTTCCATCGGAATTGGGCCCTCCAGTTCGCACACGGTGGGCCCCATGCGGGCCGCGGCGGTGTTCGCCGGGGAACTCAAGGCCTCCGGTGCGCTGGAGCGGGTGGCCTCGCTGCGGGTTGACCTCTACGGTTCCCTGGCCGCCACCGGCCACGGCCACGGCACCATGACCGCCATCCTGCTCGGCCTGGAAGGCTTCCATCCCGAGCTGATCCTCCCCGAGGAGGTGGAGGAACGGCTCGCCACAATTGCCGAGACCGGCATCCTGCAGCTGGCCGGCGCCGGCGAAGGGGCCGGCGTTCCGCTGCCCTACGGCGTGAAGGACATGGTCCTGCGGCCCCTGACCGTCCTCCCGCGGCACACCAACGGCATGACGTTCACCGTCTCCTCTGCCGACGGGGAAGTCCTGCACGGCGCCACCTTCTTCTCCGTGGGCGGCGGCTTCATCGTCCGCGAGGGCGAGGAGGACGCGGCGCTGAAGGAACTCGCCGAGTCCAAGAAGGAACTGCCCCTGCCCTTCCGCACCGCCGCGGAACTGCTGGGCCGCTGCCAGTCCAAGGGCCTCTCGATCGGCGAGATCATGTTCGTCAACGAACGTGCCTCCCGGACCGAGGCCGAGATCCGCGAAGGCCTCCTGCACATCTACTCCGTGATGGAAAGCTGCGTCGAGGTCAGCCTCAAACGGGTTGGACTGCTGCCCGGCGGGCTCAAGGTCCGCCGCCGTGCCCCCGACTGGCACGAACGCCTCATGAAAGAAACCCTGGATCAGGACCCCGACTTCCGGGACCCGAAGTACTGGCAGGAATGGGTCAACCTGATCGCCCTGGCCGTGAACGAGGAAAATGCCTCGGGCGGCCGCGTGGTCACCGCCCCGACGAACGGTGCCGCCGGCATCATCCCCGCGGTGCTCTACTACGCCCTGCACTTCGCGCCGGGCATGGACAAAGCCACCCAGGCCGACCGGGACGACGTTGTGGTCAAGTTCCTGCTGACCGCCGCCGCCATCGGGGTGCTGTACAAGGAACAGGCCTCGATCTCCGGCGCGGAGGTCGGCTGCCAGGGCGAGGTGGGCTCGGCGTCGTCGATGGCGGCGGCGGGTCTGGCCGAGGTCATGGGCGGCACACCGCAGCAGGTGGAGAACGCCGCGGAAATCGCGATGGAGCACAACCTCGGCCTGACCTGCGACCCGATCGGCGGGCTTGTGCAGATCCCCTGCATCGAACGCAACGCCATCGCGGCGGCCAAGGCCATCAACGCCGCCAAGATGGCGCTGTGGGGCGACGGCTCACACCGGGTGTCCCTCGACGAGGTCATCGTCACCATGCGGGAGACCGGCCGGGACATGAGCTCCAAGTACAAGGAGACCGCGATGGGCGGGCTCGCCGTGAATGTGGTGGAGTGCTGAGTCAGTTGTTTAGCGCCATCCAGAGATTCAGCGACGAGGCGAACACAATCCAGGCCAGGTAGGGCAACAGCAGGAGCCCGGCCGCGCGGCTGATCGGTCCGAAGTAGAGCACGGTGACGGACACGGCCACAGCCAGGGCCACAATGATGACAAAGGCGATCCACAGGGCCGGGGCGCCGAGCGCCGGATACAGGCCGAAGAAGACCGGCGTCCACAACAGGTTCAGCACCAGCTGGACGGCGTAGGCGGTGAGGGCGGGTCTGGTCCCTTCCGCCCGGCTCCTCCAGATAAGCCAGGCGGCCACGGCCATTGCAATGTAGAGGGCCGTCCAGACCGGCCCGAACACCCAGTTCGGCGGCGACCATGGCGCCTTGTCTGCGGTGGCATACCAGCCGTTGACGTTGTTGGCGGTGGCCAGTCCGCCCAGTCCCGCGACCAGGGCGGAGGCCGCGAGGAAAGCCAGCAGCCCCAGCAACTGGGGTCCCAACGCGCGCCTTGCGGGCGCGTGTTCCTGGCTTCCGGATCCTGCGGCTAACGATTGCTGATCAGCGGGCATGCTTCCAGCGTAGCGGCTCCGTTCCCGGGCGGGAACAGGGGCCCGGGCGGATAGACTTGAACCTGCATGTCCGCATGCCGCCGACGCTCGTACCGCAATGATTGGACCCCGCACCCTTGCGTGAATTCACCGCCCGCTTCGCCTCTGCCGAAGAGACCGCCAACTGGGACGCCCACGTCACCGCGAACCCCAATGGCGGAAATCTCCTGCAATCGGAAGCCTTCGCCGAGGTCAAACAGCACTTTGGCTGGAAGCCCCTTCACCTCGTCTACGAGACGGCAGATTACACGAGCTACAACCTCATCCTGGAGAAGTCCTTCCCGCTCCTGGGCAAGCTCTGGTACCTGATCAAGGGCCCGGATGTGGCTTCGGTCGAGGACATCCCCGGCATCGCCGCTGCCAACGCCGAGTTCGTCAAGCGGGCCCGGCTGGGCGTCTTCGCCATTAAAATCGAGCCGGACATCGTGCTCTCAGCGGAGGCCACGCGAGTGATCGAGGGCGCAGGGCTGGTCAAGACGCACAACCTGCAGCCCAACGACTCCACAGCCCTGCTCGACATCTCCCCGGACCCCAACCAGCTGCTGCGCAACCTGCACTCGCGCGGCCGCAACGCCGTCCGGCGCGCGATCCGCGAGGACGTGGTGGTCCACAACGCGGAGCCCACCGAGGAAAACTTCCGCGCCATGTACGCGCTGATGACCACCACGGTGGAAGCCAAGTCCCAGGTCCGGGTCCGCGAGTACGAGTACTACCGCCAATTCTGGACCAATTTCATCAGCCGCGGCCAAGGCAGGCTACTCTTCGTCTACGAGGACGGCGTGCCCTCCGTGGGAGCCTTCGTCATCAACTACGGCCGCAAGGGCACCTACAAGGACGGCGGCTCGCTGCAGAAGCGCGGCCAGTACGGCGACTCCCACCTGGTGCAGTGGACGGCCATCAACCAGCTCAAGGACCTCGGCTGCACCGAATACGACTTCTGCGGCACGCCCCCCAGCGACCAGCTCAAGGACACGTCCAACCCGTTCCATGGACTGGGCCTGTTCAAGACCAGCTTCAGCAAGACCGTGACCGACTTTGTCGGCTGCTATGACCAGGTGCTGAGCCCGTTCAAGTACAAGGCCTGGATGGCCGCGGGGGAACGCATTGCCCGCCAGCTCTTCACCCGCCGCACGGGCCAGCAGTTCTACTAGACCGGCAGCCACGGAAATTAAGGACGCCGGAATGACCCAGGAACCCGATGGCCGCCCCAGGCCGCACACCGACGCGCTGCCCAGGACCGAGCCGATGTCGGCCACGCAGGTGCGCCAGAACGCCGCGGCCAAGCGGATGCTGCGCCGCCTGGTCCAGGGCGAAAACCCGCCGACCGCCCCGATGAGCATCGTGGACCGCCTGGCCGGCAGCCCCTACGCCAACCCGATGATCCAGGTCGGCGGGGTGGACACCTCGGCCCGCAAGACCATTGACTTCGCTTTGCACCTGGCCGAGTCCATGTTCCGGTACGGCGCCGGCGCCCTCGAAGTGGAAACCAGCATCATCGCCATCACGGCCGCGCTGGGGCTCAAACACATCGAAGTGGACATCACCAACCAGTCCGTAGCCATCAACTACGCACCCAAGGACCAGACTCCCATCACACTGCTCCGTGTTGTGAGGTCCTGGACCAATAACTACGCGGGCCTGGCCAAGGTGCACCAGCTGGTCACGGACATCGTCGCCGGCGGGGTCGGACGCGAGGAGGCTGTGCGCCGGCTCGAGGAAATCACGCACAGTTCCAAGCCGTTCCCACGATGGATGGTCACGGTGGCGTTCGGCGTGTTCTCCGCCGTCTTCGTCGGGGTACTCGGTGGCGGCCCGGGAGCCTCAGCCGTCGCCTTCCTGTCCAATCTCCTGGTCAGCCTGCTGGCCCGAAAGTTGTCGCGGTGGCGCACCCCGGACTTCTTCGTCACTGCCTCGTGTTCCTTCCTGGTCACCTTCATCGCCCTGCTGTTATGGCGTTTCGGCGGCCTGGTAGGAATCCAGATACCTCCCGCCATCGTGGTGGTCGGGGGAATCCTGCTGCTCCTGCCCACCGGACGGCTCGTCTCCTCGGTGCAGGACGCGATCAACGGTTTCCCGGTCACGGCGGCCGGCCGGTTCCTGTCCACCATGCTGACCTTCGGTGCGCTCGTGGCCGGCATCGCCGTCGGCTTCGTGGTCGGGGACATGACCGGGATGGAGCCGATCGACGTCACGGAAACATTCCCTCCGGCGTATCCATGGTGGGCCGTCGGCATCATGATCGCCGTCGCGGTCGTTGCGATCGGAATCACCGAACAGACAAGCTGGGCGCTGCTCCTTCCCACCGCGGCCGTGGGCGTCATCGGCTACCTGGTCCTGATCGGCGGAGAAGCCGCAGGGATCGGGCCGCGGTTCGCTCCGGCCCTCGCCGCCGTGGTGATCGGTCTGCTGGCCCGCGTGCTCGCCCTGCGGATGGGCGCCCCGCAGCTGGTCGTGGCCGTACCGGCAGCGCTGATCCTGCTGCCCGGACTCACCATATTCCGGTCCATGTATGTATTGACCATCGAGGAATCCGAGATCCTGATCGGCGCCGGCGGGATGCTCAACGCCGGGGCCATCGTGATGGGCGTCGCGGCAGGCATTGTCCTCGGTGACACGCTCGCACGGCCCCTGACGCGCGGCCTGGCCAGCAACGAACGGCGGCGGGCCCGGCGCCGCTAGGTCCCCTTTGCACTCTGCGCCGCCGGGTTTCCCCACCTTCGCCGGGTCCCGACGGCGTGGCGGGCGGCCGGGCCGGCGATCCCCGGCGTCGTGATGGCAAAGGTGGGGAAACTCCGCGGTACCCCGCTGGATCTGCTGTTAGATCTTGCGCCGGTCAGATCTTGCCGATGGGGAGCTTCTTCTCGGCCTGGAAGTCGTCCTCCACCCGGCCCCTCGCCCAGTAGCCGGAGAGCGAAACCTGGGAGCGCTCCAGCCCGCGCTGCGCGTAGAGCACCTCCCGCAGGCTCTTCATGTAGCCGCGCTCGCCGTGCGCAAAAACCTGCACGCGGCCTTCCGGCCAGGTGGCGTCGCGCACCGCGCTGACCAGCAGTTCACTGGCCCCGGCAGGCACGCCGCTGCGCAGGAGCCAGCGCAGTTCCACACCGGCCGGCGCCGCGATGGCCTGGATGTCGGCTTCGCCGTCCACCTCGAGGAAGGCGAGACCGCAGGCATCCTCCGGCAGCGATTCGATCGAGGCGCCGATGGCCGGCAGGGCGGACTCGTCGCCCGCGAAGAGGTACCAGTCCGCGGCCGGATCCGGGTTGTAGCCGCCGCCCGGGCCGGTGAAGGTCAGGGCGTCGCCGGCCAGGGCGGACGCAGCCCACGGTCCAGCGAGGCCCTCATCGCCGTGGATCACGAAGTCGATGGCGAGTTCACCGGCCGCCGTATCGACCCAGCGGACGGTGTAGGTCCGGGTGTGCGGCCACTGATCCCGCGGCATGGACTCCCGGATTTCCCAGAGGTCCGGCGGTTCCGGGTAGTCGATCCCGGGCTGCGGGAACACGATCTTGACGTAACGGTCCACGAAGTCATTGTTCACGTAGCCGGCGAAACCCGGACCCCCGGCAATGATCCGGACCATGTGCCGCGAGAGCTGCTCCCGGCGCAGGACGGTGAGGCTGGTCTGTGGGCGGGATTTCCGGGTGGCCGAGGTGGCTGCGGGGACTGAGGTCATGAAGCCAAGCGTAGCCAACATCCCTGGACGGAACCCTGACCGTGAAGCCCGCCAGTAGAGGCAGCCGGCTAGGGAAGCGGCGGCAGTCCCCAGTCCACTGTGCCGTCGCCTTGCTCCTGGAGCAGCATGTTGGCGTGGCTGAACGGTCGGGAGCCGAAGAATCCCCGCGAGGCCGAGAGCGGACTCGGATGGGCGCTGGAGAGCACCGGTGCGGAGCCCAGCAGCGGCCGGGCGGTCCCGGCGTCGCGGCCCCACAGGATCGCCACGAGCGGCGCGGGGGAGCCGTCGGCTGTGATGCGTTCCGCCACGGCGCTGATCGCCGCCGCCGTGATGGCTTCCCACCCCTTGGTCCGGTGCGAGCCGGCCTCCCCGGCCCGGACGCTAAGGACCCGGTTCAGCAGCAGGACGCCCTGGTCTGCCCAGCCGCTGAGATCGCCGTGGATCCGCGGCGGCAGCCCCAGATCGGCCTCGAGTTCCTTGTAGATATTGGCGAGGCTGCGCGGAATGGGCCGGGTGGCGCCGTCGACGGCGAAAGACAGTCCGACGGCATGGCCGGGCGTCGGATACGGGTCCTGGCCCACAATGAGGACCCGGACCTCTGCCAGCGGCCGCCGGAACGCCCGCAGCACGTTCGACGCCGACGGCAGGACCTCGTGGCCCTCGGCGACTTCCCGGCCCAGGAAGGACAGGACGTCGCGCAACTTCCCCTCGACCGGGGCCAGCGCCCCGGCCCAGTCGCCAGCCACGAGCTCGTGCAACGGCAGGCGGGCCAGCCCGGCGAAGCCCACGGGTTGGGTCACTGCGGGCTCCAGCTCGAACAGGGCACCGCTGTCAAGGGAGTCGAAGGTAGGCACAGCACCTATTCTCGCAGGGTGGCGAATGACAACACTGTTATTCGCCCGTAACATGGGTGAAGACTTTTCACCGTATCCAGCCGTACCGGAACAAGCAGGGAGTGTGTCGTGGCCGAACAAGCGCAGGAGCGCCTCTCGACGGCGGAATCTGTCGCCGCCGGGACCAGCCCCGAGTCGCTGCTGGGCAGCCGCCACCAGCAGATGCTGGCGCTGGAACGGCAGTGGTGGAAATACGCCGGCGCCAAGGAACAAGCCATCAGGGAGCTCTTCGACCTCTCCGCCACGCACTACTACCAACTCCTGAACGCCCTCATCGACACCGAGGATGCGCTGGCCCACGATCCCATGCTGGTGAAGAGATTGCGTAGACTACGTACGTCACGCCAACGTGCGCGCACTGCTCGCCGCTTGGGCTCAGACGCGTAAAGCACAGCCGGATGCGCGGATTCCCGCGCGGACGCCGGCGTGGGCAAATCGTCAGAAATCAGCAAGGACGTCGTTTTTACCATGACCAAATACGCTCGGGATGAATTTGATCGGGTCCCGGAGACCTCCACACGCCAGGGTGTCCACCGGGCAGTCGCCGAAACCCGCCGCCGCCACCGCCTGGGGTCCATTCTGGCCGTCGGCGCCGCGGCATTGGCCGTCGGCCTCGTGGCCTTCCTGATTCTGCCGAAGCTGGGATTCCCCTCCGCCGGCGAGCCGATGGCCGCCTCGTCCGAGCAGGTCGGCAGCAGCGCCGCCGCGTCGCCCGCCCCCACGAGCTCCACCCCGGCGCCGTCCAGCCCCGGGCCGTCCAGTCCTGCCCCGGTGAACCCGGAGGCCAGCGTGGCACCCTCCACGCCCGCCACCACGCCCGCCGCCGCCTCCGCGGCTGCCGTCGTCGACAAGACCCAGCCGGTCGCGGTCTACAACGCGGCAGGCACTGCGGGCCTGGCCACCCGCGTAGGCGGAACCGTCTCCACCGCCGGCTGGAAAATCGGCACGCTCGGAAACTGGGGTGGTGCGCCCCAGCAGCGGTCCGTCATTTTCTACAGCGGTGCCGCGCAGAAGACAAACGCCGAAGCCCTTGGCAAACTCCTGGGCATCCCGACCGTAGTGGACTCGGCCGACTTCCAGCTCCCGCTCGTTGTTGTCCTGGCGCCAGGTTTCCAGTAGTGAGTTCCGGTTACGCCTGAATAACTATTGGCTGCCTGACCCGACCCAGCCGCGCGCTCCGGCCCGAGGCTGTGGGTACAGTAATTGCGGACTGCTTGCATTCCGCGGCCCACGTTGTGGTGGGCCGCCCGCCAGCCAACTGAAAGTGTGGTCTCCAATGGCATTGGGAACCGTCAAATGGTTCAACGCCGAGAAGGGCTACGGGTTTATCACCGTGGACAGCTCCGGGGCCGATGTCTTCGTGCACTGGTCTGCCATCGCGGGGGAGGGCTACCGTGCCCTGGACGAGGGGCAGCGGGTGGAACTCGAAGTCGGCGAGGGCGAAAAAGGCCCGCAGGCCGAAAGCGTCCGGCCCGTCCAGTGACCTTCGCCGCCGCAGCGCCCGCCCCGCAGGGCCCCGCCGACGCCGCTGCTCCAAGGGCCCCTGGCAGTACCTTCCGGAGCCGGCCTGCGGCCCAGCGGGTCTGCCGCGCCATGGCCGTGGCCGCGGCTGCCGCCCTGACCACAACCGCGTGTCTGGGCCCTACTGGCGGCGCCCGCGTGGAGCAGGCGGACGCGAGCGGTGACGGCACCCTGCGGATCGGGCTGATCCTCGACAACACCGGCCCACAGAGCTTCCTCAACGCCCCCCAGTTGGCTGCCGCAAAGCTTGCCGTGAAGGAAATCAACGCAGCGGGCGGCCACAAGGGCAAGCCGGTGGAGTTGCTCCCGGAGACCATCAGCGCGGACACCGGAGCGCAGGCCAAGGCGCTGGTGGCGGCCAAAGCCGACGTCGTCATTGGCCCCACGGACTCAAGCCGGGCTCCCGCCGCCATCGATGTCCTAGCCAACGCCAGGATCGCCGTGATTTCCCCCGCGAACACTGCCAGCGGGCTCAGCAGCTATGAGAGCGGCGGCTTCTATTTCCGGACTTCGGCGGCCGACATAGCGCAGGCCCCCGTGCTGGTCAAGCTCGCCACGGACAGCGCGGCCGCCACCCTCGCCGTGGTGTACGAGGAAGGCAGCTACGGCAAAGACGTGTCCACCGCCGTCGCCGCCGCCGCCCAGCGGTCCGGCCTCGGGTCCGTCGCCGTCGCGGGGTTCGCCCCGGGCCAGGCCCAGCAGGCGGCCGCTGCCGTGAAGGCGGCGGCTCCCGACGCCGTCGTGCTGGTCTCGCGGGCCGGGGCGCAGGGCGCCATCGCCGAGCTGAACAACGCCGGCGTAGCCGGAGCGAAGCTCATCCTCAGCGACGGTGCGGTCAACCAGTACGGCTCAGGCCTTGGATCCAGCGCACTCGGCGGTGCCCGGGGAATCCTGCCCGGGACCTTCGCCTCCGCGCACTTCCAGGCCGAGCTGGTGTCCGTGGATCCGGAGCTGGCGGACATGACCTTTGCCGCTGAGACGTACGACGCCGTCAACCTCGCCGCCGTTGCGGCCGCTGCGGCGGAGGACGACGCCGGAGCCTCCGTTGCGGCCAGCCTGATCGCCGTCTCGGGGGGCAGTGCCCAGGCGTCCGGCGGCTCCGGGCCTTCCGGCGAAGCCACGGTCTGCAAGAGCTACCAGGAATGCCTCGACGTCCTCCGGGCCGGCAAGCGGCCCGATTACGACGGTGAATCCGGGCGGATCGGCTTCGATGCCAACGGTGATGTCAGTTCCGCCAACTATGTCGTCTACACATACGGTGCGGACAACATGGCAACCATGAGCGGCAGCGAGACGGCCGGCAGCAACGGGAGTTAATCGCCCGTAGCGTATTGCGTCGCGCCGGAGCCCCGCCAGCCGGCGGTGCAGGGCGTTCCGTTGCGCGCACTGCTTGCACTCTCCCCGGGGGAGTGCTAATTATTGAGTTAGCACTCCCGCGTATCGACTGCTAAAACAACGCCCGGTTCGCCCGGCCGCGAAGTTGCAGCAGCCGCATCCGGGAGCGAAAGAAACACCTGGCTGGGGTGAGATTCCTGGCCCGGCGGCATACAGAGGCCGCGGGGCAAGGATCGTCCGTCGCGGGCACCGCAGCAAAGGTTCATTCTTAACGACTGTCCCGAAAGGACTACTGCCGTTATGGCCAAGATCATTGCATTTGATGAAGAGGCACGCCGCGGACTTGAGCGGGGCCTGAACATCCTCGCCGACGCCGTCAAGGTCACCCTCGGCCCGCGTGGACGCAACGTCGTCCTCGAAAAGAAGTGGGGCGCCCCCACGATCACCAACGATGGTGTTTCCATCGCCAAGGAGATCGAGCTGGAGGATCCTTACGAGAAGATCGGCGCCGAGCTGGTCAAGGAAGTTGCCAAGAAGACTGATGACGTCGCCGGCGACGGAACCACCACCGCCACCGTGCTGGCTCAGGCCCTGGTCAAGGAAGGCCTGCGCAACGTCGCGGCCGGCGCTGACCCCCTGTCCCTCAAGCGCGGCATCGAGAAGGCTGTCGAAGCTGTCACCCGCGAGCTCCTGGCCTCCGCCAAGGAAATCGAAACCAAGGAAGAGATTGCCGCCACCGCGTCGATCTCTGCCGGTGACAACGAGATTGGCGCCCTGATTGCCGAGGCCCTGGATAAGGTCGGCAAGGAAGGCGTCATCACCGTCGAGGAGTCGAACACGTTCGGCCTCGAGCTGGAGCTCACCGAAGGCATGCGCTTCGACAAGGGCTACATCTCCGCTTACTTCGTCACCGACGCTGAGCGCCAGGAAACGGTCCTCGAGGATCCGTACATCCTG
The DNA here is from genome assembly GCF_055412825.1 of Pseudarthrobacter linnaei. Classification (NCBI taxonomy): domain Bacteria; kingdom Bacillati; phylum Actinomycetota; class Actinomycetes; order Micrococcales; family Micrococcaceae; genus Pseudarthrobacter; species Pseudarthrobacter linnaei. Next base: position 129,695 of record NZ_JBVAYX010000007.1, on the reverse strand, counting down.
ATCGTCAACTCCAAGATCTCCAACGTCAAGGAACTGGTTGCTGTCCTCGAAAAGGTCATGCAGTCCTCCAAGCCGCTGCTGATCATTGCCGAAGACATCGAGGGCGAGGCCCTGGCCACCCTGATCGTCAACAAGATCCGTGGCACCTTCAAGTCCGTCGCCGTCAAGGCTCCGGGCTTCGGCGACCGCCGCAAGGCGCAGCTCGCCGACATCGCCATCCTCACCGGTGGCCAGGTCATCTCCGAGGAAGTCGGCCTCAAGCTTGAGACCGCTGGACTCGAACTCCTGGGCCGCGCCCGCAAGGTCGTTGTGACCAAGGATGAGACCACCATCGTCGAGGGTGCAGGTGACGCTGACCAGATTGCCGGCCGCGTTTCCCAGATCCGCGCCGAGATCGAGAACTCCGATTCGGATTACGACCGCGAGAAGCTGCAGGAACGCCTGGCCAAGCTGGCCGGCGGCGTTGCGGTCATCAAGGCCGGTGCCGCAACCGAGGTCGAGCTCAAGGAACGCAAGCACCGCATTGAGGACGCTGTCCGCAACGCCAAGGCTGCTGTTGAAGAGGGCATCGTCGCCGGCGGTGGCGTTGCCCTGATCCAGGCCGGTGCAAAGGCATTCGCCAACCTGCAGCTCGAAGGCGACGAGGCAACCGGTGCGAACATCGTCCGCGTTGCCATCGATGCCCCGCTGAAGCAGATCGCCTTCAACGCCGGCCTCGAGCCCGGCGTTGTCGTCGACAAGGTCCGCGGCCTGCCTGCCGGCCACGGCCTGAACGCAGCAACGGGCGAGTACGTCGACCTGCTGGCTGCCGGCATCAACGACCCGGTCAAGGTCACCCGCTCTGCCCTGCAGAACGCGGCTTCCATTGCCGGACTGTTCCTCACCACCGAGGCCGTCGTGGCCGACAAGCCGGAGAAGAACTCCCCAGCCATGGGCGGCGGCGACGACATGGGCGGCATGGGAGGCATGGGCGGTTTCTAACCACCCGGCTTCCGGCGCTGGCTGGTCCAGCGCTGAACCTCCAGTTCAACGACGGCGGTCCCACCTTCGGGTGGGGCCGCCGTCGGCGTTGAAGGCCCGGCCGGTCTGGCAGGATAGTGCAGTGACGATTACAGCAGCAGCCGACGGTTCGGCTTTAGGAAATCCCGGCCCGGCCGGATGGGCCTGGTACGTGAACGACGATTGCTGGCGGGCCGGGGGATGGCCGCACGGCACCAACAACATGGGCGAGCTCATGGCCGTGCTGGACCTGTTCCGCTCCACCGCGCACCTGGCGGGCGAGGACCTGCACATCCTCTGCGACAGCCAGTACGTCATCAACTCCGTCACTAAGTGGATGCCGGGCTGGAAACGCAAGGGCTGGCGCAAGTCCGACGGCAAGCCCGTCATGAACGTCGAGCTGCTCAAGGAGATCGACCAGGCGCTGGTCGGCCGCAAATACACCTTCGAATGGGTGCGCGGCCACGCCGGGCACGACCTGAATGAGGCGGCGGATGACCGCGCGAGGGCAGCCGCGACAGCGTACCAGCGGGGCGTCGCCGTCCGGCAGGGCCCCGGCTTCGGTGCCGCAGCCGAGGCGCCGGCTCCCTCAGCCGGGACCGCCCCCGCAGCCGCTCAGGGTCCGCAGACAGCGCAGGCCGCGCCGGCCCTGATCGGCCAGCAGCAGCTGTTTGGTGAAGCGTCGCTCTTTGATGAACCCGACCTCTTCAGCGAGCTCGATGAGGACACCATGCCCGCCCCGGGCACCGACGCGAGCCCGGAAGCCATCGTCGAGGCACTGGAACGCGAACTCCTCCGGCCCGAAACCCGTGCGGACCCCGGCCGCACCGGTGTGCTGCTGCACCCGGATTTCACCGAGATCGGCAGCTCAGGCCGGATCTGGACCCGGGATGCCGTGATGATGTCCCTCGAGGATCAGCCGGGAGCGCCCATCGAGCTGGAACTGCTGGGCGCGGACCGGCTGGGCGGACAAACGGTCCTCCTGACCTACCGCAGCCACGCCCGGTCAGGGACGGCCCTGCGCAGCTCCCTGTGGGTCCACGACGGCGCTCAGTGGCGGCTCCGCTTCCACCAGGGCACCCCCGAAGCCTGAGTCCTTCTCCGGCGTCGTGGCGGCCGCTCAGCTGAACCGCTGGGTATTGTGCAGCTCGGCCTGGGCGTAGCTGGCCGCTGCGGAGTTCAGCGCCAGGTTGATCGACGCCAGGGATGCCTCGACCTTCCCCTGGGTCAGGGCCCACTCGGCCACGAGGGCCTGGAAGTTGGTGGCTGCCGAGCCGCGCCACGTGGCCTGCAATTCATCGAGGCCGTGTTTCATGGCCTGGACGTCAGCGCTGATCCGGTCGACGGTGGCCTTGACGTTTGCCGACTTGAGCTGGAGGAGTTCCGTGTCGACGGAGATGATGCTCATGGGATGCCCTCTCTGCGGTGCCTGATCCGGAATCTCCGGACCCCTCGGGCCTAGGCAGGCCGCAGGGGCCCGGGGACCGCACGGTCCGGCTATGTGGAAACCTCCACGGGTCCGGGCTACTCCCCGTCACCGGAACGGGTGCCGGCATCCGGACCGTTATCCTCCGCCTCGTCCAGGAACGGCAGGCTGACCACCAGGGTGGCTCCGCCGCCGTCGGTCTTCGCGACCCGGACGGTGCCGGCATGCGAACCGACGATGGCCGCGACGATCGCCAGCCCCAGCCCGCTGCCTCCGGTTTCCCGGGTGCGGGAGGTGTCCGCGCGGTAGAACCGCTCGAAGATCCGTGCGGCTTCCTCGTCCGGGACGCCGGGGCCGTGGTCGCGGACTTCGATGAAGGACTGCCGGGCGCCGTCCGCGGCGGTCCGGACGCCGACAGCGAGTTCGATGGGCGTACCCTCGGGGGTGTAGCGCAGGGCGTTGCCCACGAGGTTCCCGACCACCTGGCGCAGCTTGGCCTCGTCGCCGAGCACCGGCGCCGGACCCGGGGGACCGCCGTCGAGCCCGGTCAGGGTTATGACGCGCCCGCGGTCGCTGGCCTGGGTGTCCACCACGGCGTCGTGGGCAATCAGCAGCAGATCGGCGGGCTTTTGCTGCAGCGGCCGCTGCTCATCGATCCGGGCCAGCAGCAACAGGTCCTCCACCATGGTTCCCATCCGCTTGGCTTCGCTTTCGATCCGCCCCATCGCGGTCGCCACGTCCTCCGGGGTGGACAAGGCGCCGTGCCGGTACAGCTCGGAGAAGCCGCGGATGGTCACGAGCGGGGTGCGCAGTTCGTGGGAGGCGTCAGCGGCGAAGCGGCGCATCCGCGCCTCGGAGGCCATCTTGGCGGCAAAGGCCGTCTCGATATGGGCGAGCATGGCATTGAGGGACCTGCCCAGCCGGCCCACCTCGGTGCTCGGGTTCTCGATCTCGACGCGCCGGGAGAGGTCGCCGGCGGCAATCGCCGCGGCGGTCTTTTCGACCCGGGCCAGCGGCCGGAAGGACCGCGAGATGCTCCAGGTGGCGATGAAGAACGCCAGCACCAGGGTCAGCAGCCCGACGCCGACAACCACCAGGGCGGCGTGCTCCATCACGGAATCCACCGGCCACAGCGGGAGCCCGATGACCACCACGGAGCTGCGCTGGTTGCTGTCGAGGACATTGAGCGCCACCACCCGCCAGTTGCGTCCGTCCGTGCCGCGGACCTGGAAAGGGGCCTGCTGGCGTTCCGCGGCATCGGCGGCGCTGATGCTGGCGATGTCCGGGCGGATTTCCTTATCGCCGCCGAATGGTATCGGCGTTTGTCCCGGCGCGAAAAGCATCAGCGAATAGTCAGTGGGGATGCTCTGGTTCTGGTCCTGCAGCTGCCTGAAGGACTGCTGCTGGACCACCGAGGCGACCGCGGCCCGGAGCTTGTCATCAACCTGCCCCTGCAGGTAGCTGTGCAGCAGGGTCAGGGTCCCGGCGCCGGTGGCGGTGAGGGCTACCAGCATCAGCGCGGTCATGATGGCAACAAGCTGCGACCGCAGCGACGCCGACTTCCAACGGTGCAGCAGCAAGGTCAGCGCTTCTCAGCCGTCCGCAGCACGTAGCCGACGCCCCGTTTGGTCTGGATCAGGGCCGGGGCGTCCGGATCAATGTCCACCTTGCGGCGCAGATACGAGATGTATGACTCGACAATCGAGGCATCACCGTTGAAGTCGTACTCCCACACGTGGTCCAGGATCTGGGCTTTGGACAGTACACGGTTGGGGTTCAGCATGAGGTAGCGCAGGAGCTTGAATTCGGTGGGGGACAGCTCGATCACGGTGCCGCCGCGGCGGACCTCGTGGGCGTCGTCATCGAGCTCCAGGTCATCGACGCGGATGACCGCATCGTCATCCTGCAGCGGCTGGGTGCGGCGGAGCACGGCACGAATGCGGGCCACCACCTCGTCGAGACTGAAGGGCTTGGTGACGTAGTCGTCGCCGCCCACGGTGAGGCCCATGACCTTGTCCTCGGTGTCATCCTTGGCGGTGAGGAAGAGAACGGGGAAGTGCTTGCCCGCGGCGCGCAGCCGGCGGGTGACGGTGAAGCCGTCCATATCCGGCAGCATGACGTCCAGGACCGCCAGGTCGGGGGAATGCAGATCGGCCGCCGCCAGGGCCTCGCGCCCGTTGGACGCCGAGACCACCTCAAAGCCGGCAAAGCGCAGCGAGGTGGACAGCAGTTCGCGGATGTTCGGTTCATCATCAACGACGAGCAGCTTGGCTTCAGGACCGTTCTTTTTCATGGTTCCCATGATCCTCCCAGAATCTGGGAGTTTTCTGAATGGAAGTTGTGTGTTGCGTGGGATCGGAGTGCCCGCCGGACGGCCCGGCCCGGCGGAGCGATCAGCACAAATGGTTCCCTGGGGCATTCCCCTGCGCCCACGGCGACATTAGAGTGGCCCTATCTAACTCACTCCGCCGCGCGCGGCACGGGCGCGGGTATCCAATGAAAAGGACACACAGTGACAACTGAGACTAATGCAGCGGACAGTGCGGGCCCCGGTGACCGGAGCATCCGAGACTGGGCGGATCTTGCTGAAGAGATGTGGTCCTACCTGACCGGCAAAGGCGCCGCAATCAACTACAACTTCATCGACATGACCATCGAAGTTCCCCGCGACATCGGCCCGGACGCGCCGCGCGCCACCTGGAAGCTCAACGGAAGCCTCCGCGTGACCACCAGCGACAAGGACGCCGCGGGTTCCGACGAGAACAGGGCCTGACCATGGCCCCGCGGTTCAGGGCCGACATCAACCTGGACTTTTCCCTCCAGGAGGCCTCCGGGGAGGAGGCCCGCGGAACGGTGAAGGCTGCCGGGAGGGAAGTGGTTGTTGCGCTGGACCGCATCGACGCCCTGAAGTCCCAGCGGCTGCCGTCCCTGGGCGATCTCAGGCCCCTGGCCAAGACGCTGGCGGACCAGGGTCTGACCGTCGTCGTGGACGGACCGGACGGCAGGATCATCAGCCTCGGCGCCGTCGAGGCTCCGGCCTCGCAGCGGGTGGTTACCAGGTCACCCCACATCAAGCTGGGAAAGCTGGGAGCGCTGGCGCCCATGCTGAAACGGGGCCGGCGTTCTCCGGCCCGGGGGGTTTCCCTGTTGCCGCCGGGGACCCTGTTGCCGTTGCTGCCGACGGTGAAGCGCAGGATTCCCCGGCGCATCACGACGACCCACTACACGCGAGGCGGCGGACGGCCGCGGTTGATTTTTGTTCAGGACTCGAAGTCCTGGAACGGACAGGTCCCGCGGGAGTTTAGTCTCACTGCGGAACGGGTGCGCATCGGCAGTGATGACTCCGTTGACCTTCAGCTTCCGGGACTCGACGGAGTGCATGCGGAAATAGTCCACAACGACCGGGATGAATATGTCCTGGTCCGGCACGGCAAAGTCACCGGCAGCTTCGGTCCGGACTCGACGTCGGTGTTGCGCACCGGCTCCCGCCTCCAGATGGGCCAGTGGTGCCTGGCGTTCTTCCGGGAAGAGTTTGCCGACCACGGACGCCCTTTCGGCGGCCGGAGCGGCGGCGAATTCGCCTACCAGCGCCCGCAGCGCGACCCGCGCACCGGAGCGCTGGAACAGGACGGGTCGACGTACATCCGCTAGTGCGGGGCCCCGGTCGAAAGGCGGCCTGCCCGGCACGCGGTGTGCCGGGTCAGTCGGTGGGGGAGCTGGAGCCGACGTCCCGGGCATCCATGATCCGGTAGGCGTAGCCCTGCTCGGCCAGGAACCGCTGGCGCTTGGCCGCGAAGTCCTGGTCCAGTGTGTCCCTGGCCACGAGGGAGTAGAAGCGGGCGGCGCGGCCGTCCTTCTTGGGACGCAGCAGACGGCCAAGGCGCTGGGCCTCCTCCTGCCGGGAGCCGAAGGACCCGGACACCTGGATCGCGACCGAGGCCTCGGGCAGGTCGATGGAGAAGTTGGCGACCTTGGACACCACGAGGGTCTGTACCTCGCCGGCGCGGAAGGCGTCAAAGAGCCGTTGGCGTTCCTTGACCGGGGTGTCGCCCTTGATCACCGGAGCGTTCAGGCGCTCGCCGATCTCGTCCAGCTGGTCGATGTACTGGCCGATCACCAGCAGCTGCTCGCCGGCGTGCCCGGCCACGAGCTGTTCCACCACCAGGGTCTTGGACTCGGACGTGGCGCACAGGCGGTACTTGTCCGCGTCCTCGGCCATCGCGTAGGCCACACGTTCGTCGCGGGGCAGGTCGATCCGGACCTCGACGCAGTCGGCCGGCGCGATATAACCCTGTGCCTCGATGTCCTTCCACGGCGCGTCGTAGCGCTTCGGACCAATCAGGCTGAAGACTTCGCCCTCGCGGCCGTCCTCGCGGACCAGGGTGGCGGTGAGGCCGAGTCTGCGGCGGGCCTGCAGGTCCGCCGTCATCCGGAAGATCGGGGCGGGCAGGAGGTGGACCTCGTCGTAGATGATGAGTCCCCAGTCATTGCCGTCCACCAGCTCCAGATGGGGGTAGAGCCCGCCCCGCTTGGTGGTCAGGACCTGGTACGTGGCGATTGTCACGGGACGGACTTCCTTGACGGAGCCGGAGTATTCGCCGATCTCCTCTTCGGTGAGGGAGGTCCGCTTGAGCAGCTCGTCCTTCCACTGCCGGGCGGACACGGTGTTGGTGACCAGGATCAGCGTTGTGGTGGAGCTGGTGGCCATCGCGGCTGCCCCCACCAGCGTTTTGCCTGCCCCGCAGGGAAGCACGACAACGCCGCTGCCCCCGGCCCAAAAGTTCTCCATCGCCAGTTGCTGGTAGGGGCGGAGCTTCCAGCCGGACTCGTCGAGCAGGATGGGGTGCGGGGTGCCGTCAACGTAGCCGGCCAGGTCCTCGGCGGGCCAGCCGATCTTGAGCAGCAGCTGCTTGAGCTGGCCGCGCTGGGAGGAGTGCACGACCACGGTTTCGCCGTCGATCCTTGGACCCAGTAACGGGGCGATCTTCTTGGCGCGGCTGACTTCCTCCAACACCGGATAGTCCGAGGTGCGCATGACGAGGCCGTGCTGGGGGTCCTTCTCGAGCCGCAGCCGGCCGTACCGGGACATCGTCTCTTCGATGTCGATCAGCAGGGAATGCGGGACCGGGAAGCGGGAGTACTTCAGCAGCGTGTCCAGCACCTTCTCGGCGTCCAGGCCGGCAGCCCGGGCGTTCCAGAGGCCCAGCGGCGTCAGCCGGTAGCTGTGGATGTGCTCGGGGGCGCGTTCCAGTTCGGCGAATGCGGCGATGGCGTGGCGTGCTTCGGTGGCGAGTTCGTGGTCCACTTCGAGCAGGATGGTTTTGTCACTCTGGACGATCAGCGGTCCATCGTTCACTGGAGCAATTCCTCTGCGGCTTCTACGTCAATAATCCGGTGGATGGACAGGACGCGTTCGGTTTCCTTGTCCGGGTCGAAGACCCGGACTCGTCCGCCGTTCACAGCTACCGGAACAACTGTTTCCCGCACGGCATTCCCCAGCCCGTCGACGACGTTCATCACCACACGCTGTTTGAGCCGGATCGCCTTCTGCAGGGTTTCCAGCCCCAGCTGCGTCGCTTCCTCACTGCCGGGGGCCGCGGCCGGATGCACGGAAGCGCCGCTGCCCGCGGTCCGTTCGCTGCGCAGTACTGCCAGCTGGGCGTCGACGTCGGCTTCCGGCGGGGCGGTGCGCGGGGCGCTGTAGACCGGCCGGACGCTGCCGGGAACCGCAGTGGTGCGGCGCAGCCGGAGGCCGCCTGCCTCGGATTCGTCCACCGCCGGGGACAGCCCCAGGCTCCGGAGCAGCTGGGCTGTTTCCCGCGGCGCGGCGTGCGAGACCAGCACGGTGGGGGCAATCCGGACCAAGCCGAGGCCGGCGGCGCCGGGTGTGTTGAGCAGCTCCAGGAGGGCCGTTTCGTCGTCGCTCTGGATGAAGCTTGCGGCGGACCCCACCCGGAGCCTGGCGTGGCGGGCGGCGGTGTCCTCGATCAGGTACTTCAGCGGCTGCGGGATCGCCGTGGCCGAGTGCAGGCCCAGGAAGTCCAGCATCGCCTGGGAGTCCTGGCCGGCGTCGAGCGCGCGCCGGACCGAGGCGACCGAGAAGCGGTAGATCGTGGCGGGGCCCTGGCCTTCGGCGTCGGCCATGGTGAGGAGCTTCTCGGTCAGGTCCGGCGCGAGGTAGCCGGGCGCCACTGCCGTCAGGTCGGCCTGGAGCAGGACGTGATTCAGGGCGGCCGGCAGGTGTTCGCCCAGGATGCCCGTCGCCTCATCGGGCCGTTCGGCGGCGATGGCCGCGCCGATCTGGCTGAGCGCGCCCGAGCCGATGAGGCCGAGCATTGCCGCCTCGGTCAGGATCCCGCGGACCAGCGAGCTGAAACGCCGCGCCATCCGGGGTTGGGTCCAGTCGGCGCGTTCCAGCACGGCCGCGGCGTCCAGGACCGGCGCCTGCCCGTCCTGGGCAGCGGCCTCTTCGGTCAGTTCGGCCAGGATTTCCAGGATCCGTTTCCGGACCACCGGGGCGTCCGGGCGCTGGGCTTCGGCCGAGAGCGCGTTGATGGTGCCGCCGGCTGCGCCGCGGTGCAGGGCCGGGACCGCGGCCTGGCCGTTGACGGGCTGGCCCACCAGGGACGGCGCCCGCTCGCTGGCGAGCCAGGCATTGACCAGCCAGAGCCACTGTTCCTGGCGCGGAAGCGCCAGCCATTCCAGCTGCGCCGGCTGGATCCAGGCGGAACTGTCCACATCCAGGCGGATGAGGCCGGACAGGGCGCACAACTCGGCCAGCACCCCGGCGTCGTGCGTCTCGACCCGCAGCCCGTCCGCGAGGCGCTTGAGCTCCCGCACACCCACGCCGCCGCTGCGCAGGGTGACGAGAGGCTGTTCGCGGACGCTGTACAGCAGTTCACCCACCAGCCGCAGGGTCTCGGCGATCGCGCCCAGGGCGGCGTTGCGGCGCAGCGCCGCGGAGGTCGAGCCCAGCCGCGGCACCGGGGGGGTCAGCGCGAACTTTTCGATGACAAAGCCGCCGCGCAACGAGACCCCGACGCTGTGCGGGAGCTCAACATGTGCGGCGTCCAGCGGCACCAGCAGCCCGCGGGCCAGGAGCCAGTCCACCGGCCCGACATCGGCGGCCTCGTGCAGCACGGAGGCGCGCCGTTGCGCTTGGGGAACGGCGCCCATGGCCCAGTTCCCGAAGCGTGCGAGCAGTGCGGGGGTGCGTTCCGGGGCGGTCGCCAGGATCTGCCGCAGCGAGTCCGGCGTGGCCGTCCAGTGCTGCAGCGACAGTGCGGCCTCCATCGGCGTGGCCGCGGGGGAGATGGCCGCGCCGCTGCGATGCAGTTCCCCGACGAGCTGGACCGCACGCTGGGCGAAGGCCGGCTGGAGCCGCACCAGTTCGGTGTAGCTGCGCCCGAGCCCGGCCGGGTAGATCCCGATGACGTCCTTGAGGCTGCCGACCGGCAAGTAGTAGCGCTGCTTTGATCCCGCGGACGGCGCGGCGCCGGGCGGAGGTGCCGCCCGGTGAATAAGGGCCAGTTCCTGGAGCGAATGCAGCATCTTGTCGATGGAGGTCAGAGTCGCGCCGTTGATCAGCTTCTTCAGCATCGGGGCCGAGGCGCTGTGCCCGGTGTCCGTGTTCGTGCACAGGTGCAGGGTTTCCAGGACCTGCATTTCCGGGCGGTTCAGCCGCTCCAGGGCCCGCTGCACGCTGACGCGGCCGCTCGCGCGGGCGGCGAGGGCGGCGAAGTCCGGCACGCCCGGGGAAATGAGGTCCGGCCGCGCGGAGAACAAGGCACGGAGCGAGTCATCGCTGCGTGCCTGCAGTTCCTTGCTCAGCGCGCGGATAAGAGACATCAGTGCAAGGCTACCTCTCGTCCGGCTCTCGCGTACGTCGCCGGGCTGCGACGTCGTCGATCACGAGCAAGAGCATAAGGAGGAAAGCCACCGGAAGCCCGTAGAGGGCGGCGGAGGTGATCCAGGCGGGCGACGCGGCATTGTTGAAGGCCATCGCCATCACGACGCCGATGGCCGTGAGCGACAGCACGGCGGCGGCAGCCGCGACAATCAACAGTGGCCGCCGGAAACGCAGTGGAGTCATGGAGCTAACGCTAACAGCCCGGCTTGTCCCGCGCCCCAAACGACCAAAGTGGGCCGGGCAGGATAACCTTGAAGGAACAGACCAACACGGTCCTGGCAGTCACACCCTGACCCCGCATATCAATGCGGATGCGATGACCGCCGGCCGTGTCACCAGCAGAACGAAGAAGGTTGATTACGTGCCTACCGGCAAGGTCAAGTGGTATGACAAGGAAAAGGGCTTCGGATTCCTCGCGGGCGAGGACGGCCAGGAAGTCTTCCTGCCAAAGTCCGCGCTGCCGGAGGGCGTAATCGACCTGAAGGCCGGCACCCGGGTTGAATTCGGCGTGGCCGACGGCCGCAAGGGCGCCCAGGCCCTGGGCCTGCGCGTGCTGGACAAGACACCGTCCATCGCCAAGGCCAAGCGGCCCAGCGCAAAGGATCTCGCCCCGCTGGTGCAGGATCTCGTCTCCGTGCTGGACAACCTGTCCGGAACCCTGTCCGCGGGCAAGTACCCGGAAGGCAACAAGGGCAAGGCGATCGCCGTCGCCCTGCGTAAGGTTGCCGACGAGCTGGACGCGTAGGGTTCTGGGATGACTCCGGAAACTGATCAGACCGCCTCCCGGGCCGCCGGGGACAAAAAAGCCGGAACCAAAGAGGGCAGCAAGCCGCGCGCCGGGGTACCCGCCTGGCGCACCGGCAAGCCCGATGCCTTCCTGGCCGCCGCCGTCGACGTCGCCCGCGCCGCCATCGAGGGCATCGCCCCCGCCGAACAGATCGGCCGGCACCTCGCGGCCAAGAGTGAGGGCGACCGCCTGGTCACGCACCTGTTCGAGTCAAAGCTGGCCGGCTATGGGGGCTGGCAGTGGTATGCCGTGCTCACCCGGAACTCCCGGTCCAAGGTTGTGACGGTCGACGAACTGGGGCTTTTGCCCTCCGAGGACTCGATCCTGGCACCCGTTTGGGTCCCGTGGGCCGAACGTGTCCGCCCCGGCGACGAACAGGGCGAGGACGAACTCACGGCAGCCGCAGGTACCGCACCGCCGGAGGACGCCGCCGGAGCCGACGCGCCCCTGGACGCGCTCGACGCCGCTGAGTCCGACGCCGACTCGGACGACGACGCGCCCCTGGACGCGCTCGACGCCGCTGAGTCCGACGCCGACTCGGACGACGACGTGCCCGAAGACGACTCCGACGATGCAGACGGCAACGCGGACGGTGCCGGCGACGAGTACGACGCCGACGATGTTGACGACGACGACGACGACGACGACGACGTCCCGGGCGGGGCTATCGAGGACGCCCCCGACGACGAGCTGCCCGCTGCGCAGGCTGACTAACGGTTGGAACCATCCGGGATGCCGCACAGTGAGGGCTGGACATGATGTCCACCTTCAAATCCCTGCACATCCTGAACTACCGGATCTGGTTCATCGGCGCGGTGATCTCCAACATCGGGACCTGGATGCAGCGCACTGCCCAGGACTGGCTGGTCTTTGACCACCTGACCGACCACGATGCCAGCGCCATGGGCATCACAATGGCCCTGCAGCTCGGACCCCAGCTCTTCCTCGCCCCTGTGGCCGGGCTGCTGGCCGACCGCTTCAACCGCAGACAGGTGCTTATCCTGACCCAGTCCGCGATGGCGGTGCTGAGTGCAGGGCTGGGCGTCCTGGTGGTATCCGGGGCCGCGCAGCTCTGGCATGTCTACGGCTTCGCGCTGCTGCTCGGCGTGGTGTCCGCCTTCGACGCCCCGGTGCGGCAGACCTTCGTCTCTGAATTGGTCCGCGACGACTACCTGCCCAATGCGGTAGCGCTCAACAGCGCATCCTTTAACGTGGCCCGCATGATCGGGCCTGCGGTGGCCGGCATCCTCACGGTCGCCGTCGGCCCCGGCTGGGTCTTCCTGATCAACACCCTGACGTTCGTGGCGTTGCTGCTCAGCCTGTGGAAGATTCCCACCGCCTCGCTGCGCCAGCTGCCCCGGGCCGCGGCCGGCAAGGGCCGGATCCGCGAGGGGCTGCGCTACGTGCGGTTCCGCCCGGACATCGTGGTGGTACTGGTCGCGGTCTTTATCGTCGGGACCCTGGGACTGAACTTCGTGCTGTTCATCGCGGCCATGGTCGGCACGGAATTCGGCCTCGATGCCAGCGCCTTCGGGCTGATGAATTCCATTATGGCCATCGGCTCCGTCGCCGGCGCCCTGCTGTCCGCGGGCCGCAAGAAGCCCCGGCTGCGGATCATCTTCGGAGCGGCCGGAGCCTTCGGCGTCGCCTCCGGCATCGCGGCGTTGGCCCCCAGCTACTTCTGGTTCGGCGTGGCGCTGGTGCCGGTGGGACTCTTCGCCATCACCATGGTGACGAGCGCCAACGGCTACGTGCAGACCACCACGGACCCCGTGATGCGCGGCCGGGTGATGGCGCTCTACATGGCGATCTTTATGGGGGGCACACCCATCGGGGCTCCGTTCGTGGGGTGGGTCGCCAACGCCGCCGGTCCCCGCTGGTCCCTGAGCGTCGCCGCCGCCTCCGGCCTGCTCGCGGCCCTGATCGGACTCGTGTGGATTGTCCGGGCCAGGCAGCTGCGGATCCGGTTCGACCGGCGCGCCCGGGGGCTGCGCCACTTCCGTGTGGTGTCCGCCGGCCCGGAGACCTCAAGCGGCCCCGACGCCAACGGCGACGCCCGGGACTAAAACCGGACGGCGCCGTCGGACGCCCGGACGCCGGCGGCCGCCCGTCAAACGCTAACGCCCTGGCGCCGCGCTGGCCTGGAGAGTTACTTCTTCAGCTCGCCCACCACGAAGTCGATGCACTCCAGCAGCGCAGACACATCGTCCGGCTCGATCGCCACGAAGGTCGCGATGCGGAGCTGGTTGCGGCCCAGCTTGCGGTACGGCTCGGTGTCAACGATGCCGTTGGCGCGGAGCACCTTAGCGATCGCTGCGGCGTCGATGGAGTCATCGAAGTCGATCGTCGCGATGACGTTGGAGCGTTCCTCGGCCTTTGCCACGAACGGCATGGCGTACTCCGAGGCCTCGGCCCAGCGGTAGATGCGGCCGGCCGAATCCGCCGTCCGTGCCGAGGCGAAGTCCAATCCGCCGTTCGCGTTGAGCCACTGCACCTGGGCATCGAGAGTGACCAGCGTGGCCAGGGCCGGGGTGTTGTAGGTCTGGTTCAGCCGCGAGTTGTCAATCGCCGTCTGAAGGTCCAGGAAGTCCGGGATCCAGCGGCCGCCGGCCTTGATCCGCGCCGCTCGTTCCAGCGCCGCCGGGGAGAACAGGCCAAGCCACAGGCCGCCGTCGGAGGCAAAGTTCTTCTGCGGGGCGAAGTAGTAGACGTCCGCTTCGGCGACGTCGACATCCAGCCCGCCGGCAGCCGAGGTGGCGTCAACCAGGACGAGGGAGCCTGCATCGGCGCCAGCCACACGCCGGACCGGTGCGGCAACGCCGGTGGAAGTCTCGTTCTGCGGCCAGGCATAGACGTCGACGCCGGCTTCGGCCCTGGCCGCCGGGCGGGTGCCCGGTTCGGATTTGATGATGCTGGACTCCGCAAGGAAAGGTGCCTTGTTGGTGGCGGAGGCGAACTTCGAGCCAAACTCGCCAAAGGACAAGTGCTGGGCCTTGTTCTCCACCAGGCCGAAGCTCGCGATGTCCCAGAACGCCGTCGATCCGCCGACGCCCAGAATGACTTCATATCCCTCGGGGGCGCGGAAGAACTGGCTGAGCCCGCTCCGGACCGATCCCACGAGGTTCTTGACCGGCGCCTGGCGGTGGGAGGTTCCCAGCAGCTGCGACGCCGCGGCGAGGGCTTCCATCTGCTCCCGACGGACCTTGGACGGTCCGGCGCCGAACCGGCCGTCCTTGGGCAGGAGGTTTGCGGGAATCGTGATGCTGGTGTCGCTCACAGTGGCTCCAATTTTCGGCTGGTACAAAAAGGGCGGCTCGGGAGGTGGCCCGGCAGCGTGGCTGCAGCGGAGCCTTGCGTTTCATTCTGCCTGAATGCCCGGCGGGGGCGGCAAAAAGCCCGTCATAGTCCGGTCACTGAGATTATCAGGAGTAATTCAAAATAGGCTAAGCTGGCCTGCGAACGTACGGCGGACCCCGCCAGGGCGCCTGCAGCACGCGGTACGGTGGGAACACGCAAGGACGGCGCTCTAGGAGCTGAGCTGAATGACGGATCTGATCGATACAACCGAGATGTATCTTCGGACCATTCTGGAACTTGAAGAAGAAAACATCGTCGCCCTCCGCGCCCGCATCGCCGAACGGCTGCGTCACTCCGGCCCCACAGTGTCCCAGACCGTCGGCCGGATGGAACGCGACGGGCTCGTGGTTGTTTCGGGCGACCGCCACCTGGAACTGACGGAAACAGGCCGGAAGCGTGCCATCGAAGTCATGCGCAAGCACCGCCTTGCCGAGCGGTTGCTGGCTGATGTGATCGGCCTCGACTGGGCTTACGTCCATGAGGAAGCCTGCCGCTGGGAACACGTCATGAGTGAGCGGGTGGAGCGGCGAATCTTCGAACTGCTGAACCATCCCACCGTTTCGCCCTATGGCAACCCGATTCCGGGCCTCGCGGAGCTGGGTGGACTGCCCTCCCAGCCCTATGCCGACGACGTCGTGAACCTGCTGGAGGCCATGGCCGGTTACGGTCCGGATTCCCGGATCATGGTCAGTCGCCTTGCCGAGCCCATCCAGGTGGAACCGGAACTGCTCGTCCAGCTTGATGAGGGCGGCATCCGCCCCGGCGCACTGGTGTCGCTGGAGCGCGTGGGGGAGTACATCTCAGTGCGGGTGCCCGACATCGAGGGTGCCCTGGAGCTCCCGCCCGAGGTGGCGGCGCACGTCTTTGTCACCCTCGGTTAGCCGCCGCTCACAGGGTAGCTCCCGGGACCTCCATGAACTCGTGGGACCTCCCATGAGATGTCCACAGGGCGATAACGGATTTATCACTGGACGGCTTAATCGCCTATAGTTGAAGACTAGTACCGATACCAAAGCGTTATCTGATCCGAAGCCGAGCTCTGCCAGCGGATCAGTCGCAGAACCACCTTCTGGCAGGGGCGGGGGAACCACTTCCGGCTGTGCAACAGCCTTGGGGTGAAGTCCGTCAGCGGCAAGCACACTTGACCGGGGACGTCCTTTGATGCCTCTGTGCCTGGATGCTTGCCACGGCGGACCGGGTCTTTGATCTCTCTGACCCGAATCCGACAGCTAACTCCGCAGGCTCTTCAGAGAGGAACCTTTTTGACCACCCAGATCGTCAGGGGCCGCCGTCGTGCGACCGGCCCCGCTCCGGAGCCGCGCCCGGCCGTCGCCGTACCGGCAGACCGCCCACGTGACGCGCACCGCGACGAACGCAGAGGCCGCCGCAGCCCGTTCCGCCAGGTAACGGACTTCGCCGCCGCCAGTGGAGTGGGGCAAAAAGCCGGAATAGCACTGGCTGCCACGGGACTGGTCCTCACTGTGGCTGTTCCCGCCACCAGCCCCGTGATGGCCACGGACACCGGGTCAAACGCCGGATCCATCTCTGCCGCAGTCCAGCCGGATGTGACCGCCGCCGAGGCCAAAATCGACTTCAACCGCACCGCCGTCACGACCCAAAGTGACCCGGACGGCAAGCTCAAGCAGTTGCTGAGCGCCCAGTCGGCCGGCTCCATCACGCGCGCCGCCTCCACGGGCAGCCTCGGGGCGCCCTTGGGCCAGCTGAAGACGGCGTCGCCCTTCGGATACCGCGTCAGCCCCATCACCGGCGGCTCCGGGGAATTCCACCGCGGCCAGGACTACGCTGCCCAGTGCGGCACTGCCGTCCTTGCGGCCGCCAGCGGCACGGTGACCTTCACGGGATGGCATCCCTACGGTGGCGGAAACCGTGTGGTGATCGACCACGGCAACGGCCTGGAGACCACCTACAACCACTTGTCCTCCGCCAGCGTCAAGGTGGGCCAGCAGGTCCTCCGCGGCGCAGCCGTGGCGATGAGCGGCACCACGGGCGCCTCTACGGGCTGCCACCTTCACTTCGAGGTCATGGTCAACGGCGAAGTCGTCGACCCGACCGGCTGGCTCTAACCGAGCCGATGGGACACTCTCGCATTCCTGTGACACGCCGTGATCTGAATGTGACATTGAGCCCGAACTGCTGTACCGTTTGACTCACGCCAACTTTTCCGAAGTTGGCGCTCTTGAGTGGATTGCCTAGCTCTGCCACCGCTCAAGGTCCGTTCGCATTACATCGTCTGGCAGGGGCGGGGGAACCAATTTTGGCCTTCGAAAGAAGGCCTTGGGGTTAAGTCGCAAAAGCTTCCCAGGAAGCAGCGCGGCCGGGTGACTCCCATCCGAATCCGACAGCTCACCTCGCAGGCATTGGGAGAGGCTACTTTCGTGTCTTCACGCCACAATGCTGCGCGTCACCGCGCTTGCGCGGCTCTAACGAGCCCGCTGAAATCCACCCTCCGTGGTGCCCTTTGTGGCGCCCGGAACGGATCTCACACCGCCGGCTCAATCTCTGCCGAGTCCGGCCCGCAGGCCATGCACCTGCAAGCAGTTCCCGCTTTTGGCGCGTCTTCGCAGTACACCCTTCGCTAAGTAACCCATTTCGGGGCGATCCGGCGTACCCCCAAGATGCCGGAGCGTCCTCAGCCCGCGCCTGAAAAGCGCGGACCCAGGATCACGAAAGAGAGAACTTAATGACTACTCGTGCAAACGCACGGCACCGCGCCGAGGTCACCAAGACCAACTCGCTGGCCGTCATTGCCAAGGCCGTCGGCGACAACGCCGGTGGCATGGGTCGCCAGGCCGCAGTTATCGCTGCCGCCTCCGGCCTCGTCCTGACCAGCGGTATCGCGGCCAACGCTGCCGAGGCCAACGTCCAGCGCGAGTCCACCTCCGCTTCCACCCTCGAAGTCCAGTCCGCCGCCCCGGCGACGATCTCGGCTGCTTCGACCATCGCGATCTCCTTCGAGAAGCCGGCCGTCACCACCACGCCGGCCCCCGTCGTGGAGGCCCCGAAGCCTGTCGTGAAGGTCCAGGAGACTTCCACGGCCAACACTGCCGCCACGGCCAAGACCGCGAGCACCAAGGTCGGCGCCACCGCAGCCCCCGCTGCCACCACGCCGGCTCCGGCCGTCGCCAGCGGCATGGGCGCCACGATCGCCGCTGCCGCCTACGCCCAGCTCGGCGTTGGCCAGGACTGCACCGCACTCGCCACGAACTCGCTGGCTGCCGCGGGCATCAACTACCACGGCTGGCCGGCAGGGTACCTGTCCCTCGGCCGCACCGTGAGCGCTGCCGCGGCACTGCCGGGCGACCTCGCCTACTACCAGAACGGCGGAGCGGGCCTGGCCCACATCGCCGTTTACGTCGGCAACGGCAAGGCTGTTCACGGCGGCTGGAACGGTGGAACCACCTCCCTGCAGAGCGTCAACGTCGGTTCCGGCCCGGTCTTCATCCGCGTCGGCGGCTAAGACAACAACTGCTAGCAACGCAAAGGACCCCTGCCACGTGGCAGGGGTCCTTTGCGTTGCCAGGACGTGAACTTCAGCGGACCCGCGCGGTTCGGGCAAAAAAAGATTCGGAGAATCGGCATCTCCATGTTTACTCTTGTTTTGTCGATCCATAGCCCGACCATGCAGAGGGCAGCCGGCCCTCGTGCCCCTGGCGGGTGCGGCCGTGAAGAGGTATGCGGATGCGCACTCTCGTTCTGAATGCTGGATATGAACCGCTGGCGGTTGTGACCTTCCGCCGGGCACTCGTCCTTGTGCTGACTGGAAAGGCCAGTGTCGTGGCGGAAGGCGACGAACCCGTCGTCGGGCCGCAGGACGTCCTGGGCCGGCCTTCGGTGATTCTCCTGAATCGCTACATCAGGCCCCGCTACAACACAGTCACGACGGTGAGCCGCCGCGGGGTGCTCCGCCGGGACGGACACCGCTGCGCCTATTGCGGCAAAGCCGCCCACACCATCGATCATGTCCAGCCCAAATCCAGGGGCGGCGCGGATTCCTGGGAAAACCTCGTCGCTGCCTGCCTCCGGTGCAACAACGCCAAAGGCGACCACACCCCGGGGGAGATGGGGTGGAAACTCGGTTTCAGCCCCGCGCCGCCCAAGGGCACGACCTGGCAAATCAAGGAACTGGAGAAGCCGACGCCGGCCTGGGACCCTTTCCTGCTGCCGGAATCGGCTGCCTGAACCGGCTGCCTGGCCCGGCGCTCGCCCGGCGCGCCCCGGCCGCCGCGCCAGGACAGGACCTATAGCCAGCTACGCTGGGCCGGTGGAATTCGATGCTGTCATTCTTGCCGGGGGCCGGTCGTCCCGGCTGGGCGGCGTGCCCAAATCCGGTCTGACCCAGGACGGCGCCACCCTCCTGGAGCGCGCCCTGCAGTCCGCGCGCGGCGCGGCCGCCGTCGCCGTTGTCGGGCCAGACCCGGGAACCCTGCCTGGGGGAGTGCTGAGCTGCCGGGAGGAACCGGCCTTTGCCGGCCCCGCCGCCGCCGTCGCCGCCGGCATCTCCGCCCTGGAACAGCACCGCAGCCGAGACCCCCGCCACCCTGCCGCGGCACCGCTGACCCTGGTCCTCGCCGTCGACATGCCCCGGGCGGGCGCCGCCGTTGGAACCCTGCTGGCAGCCGCAGCGGCAGCCCCGCCGGGCGACGGGCTGATGGCAGTGTCTGCCGACGGGCGCCGGCAGCCCCTGGTCGGACTTTATAGCACGGCTGCGCTACAACGGTGCGTGGCCGACGCCAAGCAGCGCGGCGCGCTCGAAAACGCCTCGATATTCGCCCTTCTTGCTAGTCTGGAGGTGCGGGAAGTCAGCGTCCCCAGGGGGTCTACGGATGATGTGGATACCTGGGACGATGCCTCCGCGCTGGGGGTGACCGGCCCGGCTGACGGCCATGGCTTCGACAGCCATCACCGCGACGGCCGGGACCGCGACAGCCATGGCCGCGACAGCCATGACCCAGGCCTCCGGCCCGGGGTTCCCCCGCTGAACTCGACCTTGGAGGCAAACGGTGAAAAGCCAGGATGAAACACTCGAAGACTGGTGCCGTGCCCTGCTTCAGGCCCTGGAACTGGAAGACGTCGAGGTTGACGTGAACGAGGTCCTGGCCCTGGCCGGGGTGGCGGCGCATTCCGTGGTGCGTCCTGCCGCGCCGTTGACAACGTTCATTGCCGGCTTTGCGGCAGGACTGGCCTCCGGCTCCGGCCAGGCCACGGATGCCGTCTCGATGCAGGCCGCGATGGGCGTCGCCCGGAAACTGGCCAAGGACTACGCCGCCAACGAAGCCTCCGGAGCATGACACCTGCACCCCCTCACGGCAGCACAGCGGCCGCGACGGATGAGCCTGCGCCCCATCGGCACCTCGCGCACACCTGGCAGGAAGCCCGGCAGCTTGCCTTCGACTGTGCGACGCCCATCCCCGCCGCACCCGTGGCCCTTCGCGACGCGCTGGGGCGGAAACTCGCCGCCGATGTGGCGGCGCTCGTGGACATGCCGCACTACGCCTCCTCCGCCATGGACGGCTGGGCCGTCAACGGCAGCGGACCGTGGATCCTCGCCGAATCCGGCCAGCGGCTGGCGCCCCACCAGGCCAGCCCAATCGTCACGGGCGGGTTGATTCCCCCCGGAGCGAAGGCCGTGCTGCGCAGCGAAAGCGGCACCCTTGCCGCCGACGAGGACGGGCTGCCGGTCCTGCAGCTCGGCGGCGGGGCGAAGCCCGGCGAGCCTCGCAACGGCGAGCACATCCGGAAAGCCGGGGAGGAAGCCGCCGCCGGTGACATGCTGATCCAGGGCGGCACCGTGCTCAACCCCGCCCACCTGGCCCTCGCGGCCCTCGCCGCCCACGACACCCTGCCGGTCCTGGGCAAGGCCGTCGTCCGGTTGGTGTTCACCGGCTCGGAAGTGGTCCCAGCCGGGATCCCCCGGCCGGGGGAGGTGCGCGACACCTTCGGTCCCCAGCTCGCCGGAGTCGTGGAAATGCTCGGCGGAATCTGTGCCGGCGAAACGAAAATCGGCGACAGCTACGCTGAATGGCTCACCGCGCTCGAGGACACCGACCCGGAGGGGGAACCAGCCGCAGCCGATGAAGCTCAGCCGCCCGTCCGGTCCGGCACTGAACCGCTGCCGGCCGACGTCGTCATCACCACAGGCGGCACCGGCCGGTCCGGGACCGACCACCTGCGCCGTTCCGTGGCCGAACTCGGCGGACGGCTGTTGATCGACGGCATCGCGATGCGTCCCGGCCATCCCGCCGTGCTGGCAGAACTGCCGGACGGCAGGTTCATCATCGGGCTGCCGGGCAATCCGCTCGCGGCCATGATGGCACTGTCAACCATCGGCGCCCCGCTCCTGGCAGCGCTGGGGCACCGGTCCCTGCCGCCCGTCACCGAGGTGCCGTGCGGCTCCATGATCGACCCTGACCCCGGCCGGACCCGGCTGATGCCCTTCCGGCTTCTCTACGGCATGGCGTCCCCGGCACAGCACACCGGGCCGGGCATGATGCGCGGGCTGGCCGCGGCCGACGGCGTCCTGGTGGTCCCGCCGCACGGAGTCCAGCTGGGGGAAACCGTCCAGGCCTTCACCCTCCCCTGGGGAACGCCCCTCCCGGAGCCTGCGGTACCCAAAGACAAGCCCGCCCCCAAACGGCCCGCCCGGAAGCCCTCCGGTACCGGCGGGCCCGTGGACTGGAGCGAACTGCTGGGGTAGCGCCCGGCCTCGAACCCGCGCTGGCCACCCGGCCCAGTGCTTGCCATGATGGAGTTATGTTGGTTAGGAGTACCTGATGGGCCGTGTCACGCAGCGCCGCAAGGTGCACAAGTATGTCCTGGACGGATCCCCCCAGGCCCTGGAATTCCCGGTCCGGCACCGGGAGGACGTGCTCGCCGTGGAGGAACCGCTGGAGATCCGGATCGGCAGCCTGTCCTTCTCCGTCACCATGCGGACCCCCGGGAACGACTTTGACCTCGTCGCGGGATTCCTCGTCTCCGAAGGCGTCATCTGGAGCCCCGAACAGCTCGTCTCGCTGCGGTTCTGCGCCGGCGAAGACGAGGACGGCGTCCAGACGTTCAACGTGGTGGAAGCCCAGCTGAGGCCCGACGTCGTCCGGCCGGACACCGGCCGGAACGTGTACACCTCCAGCTCGTGCGGCATTTGCGGCACGGATTCCATCGAGGCCGTGCACAAGTCCTCACATTTCAGCCCCGCCGATGACCCGCTGACGGTGCCCGTGGCCACGCTCGCGGCCCTTCCAGACCGGCTGCGGGAAGCACAGGCAGTCTTTGACCTCACCGGCGGCGTGCACGCCGCCGGCCTGTTCCGGACCGCCGAGGACGGCTCCGTGGAACTGCTGTGCCTGCGCGAGGACGTGGGGCGCCACAACGCCGTGGACAAGGTGGTCGGCTGGGCCCTCCGCGCGGGCCTGCTCCCGCTGCGCGGAACCGTCCTCCAGGTCTCCGGCCGGGCGTCCTTTGAACTGGTGCAGAAGGCCGCCCTGGCCGGCATTCCCGTCCTCGCCGCGGTCAGCGCGCCGTCGAGCCTGGCGGTCGAACTGGCGGAGGCCAGCGGCATGACGCTGGCCGGCTTCAGCCGCGGCACGTCGCTGAATGTCTATGCGGGGGCCCGCCGCGTGAGGGTGCCCGTGGGCTTGGCGGACAGCGTCCGCTGACAGCCACTTGGCTGGGGGCCAGCCGCGAAGTAAGTTTTATCCATCGATTGGATGCACTCCAGCGTCATCCACGCAGCGCTAAGAGGATCACATTGCACGACGACCGCCGTCTCACGGAAGTCCGGCTGGACCGCTTTGTTCGCGAACGCATCGTCCCCGCGGTCTATCCGCGCAGCGTGCCGCTCACCCTGAGCAGCTGGGATGTCCCCGACGAACCGGTCCCGGTCCTGGACGCCCTCCGGCAGCAGTTCACGCCGCAGGAGCACGGAGCGGCCTGGGGGCGGCCGTGGAGCACCAAGTGGCTGCGGCTGCAGGGGCAGGTCCCGGACGCCTGGGGCACGGCAGCGGACACTTCGGTGGAAGTCATTGTGGACCTGGGCTTCAGCGGTGACCTTCCCGGGTTCCAATGCGAGGGAATCGCCTGGCGGCCGGACGGGACGATCGTCAAGGCGATCTCCCCGCGGAACCAGTACATTCCGCTGAAGCTCCTGGGCAGCGGAATGGCCGTCGACTTCTACGTCGAGGCGGCCGCCAACCCCGACCTGTCGCAGGGCTGGACCTTCGCGGCCACCCCCTACGGCGACAAGACGACCTCCGGCAACGAGCCCAAGTACCGGCTCGGCCGGATCGTCATCGCAGAACTCAACCAGACCGTCTGGGAGCTGCAGCAGGACATCTGGACCCTCAACGGCCTGATGCACGAACTGCCGATGGAACTGCCCCGCCGCCACGAAATCCTGCGCGCCCTGGAACGAATGCTGGACGTGATGGACCCCGACGACGTCCCGGGCACGGCAGCAGCGGGGCGCAAGGCCCTGGCCGGCGTCCTGGCCCGGCCGGCGTACGCCTCCGCCCACCACCTGCTCGCCACCGGACACGCGCACATCGACTCCGCCTGGCTCTGGCCCGTGCGCGAAACCATCCGCAAGTGCGCCCGCACCTTCTCCAATGTGGTGGCACTGATGGACGAGGATCCCGGGTTCGTGTTTTCCTGCTCTTCAGCCCAGCAGCTCGCCTGGGTCAAGGAGCTGTATCCGGATCTCTTCGGACGGGTCCGGGAAAAGGTCAAGACCGGCCAGTTCGTCCCGGTGGGCGGTATGTGGGTCGAATCGGACACGAACATGCCCGGCGGCGAGGCCATGGCCCGCCAGTTCCTGGAGGGGAAGAGCTTTTTCCTGGCCGAGTTCGGCGTGGAATGCGAGGAGGCCTGGCTTCCGGACACCTTCGGCTATTCGGCGGCCATGCCGCAGATCGTCAAGGCTGCCGGCAGCAAGTGGTTCCTGACGCAGAAGATCTCCTGGAACCAGGTCAACCGGATGCCGCATCACTCCTTCAACTGGGAGGGGATCGACGGCACCCGGGTCTTTACGCATTTCCCGCCGGTGGACAGCTACAGCTCGGAACTCAGCGGCCGGGAACTCGCCCACGCCGAGCGCAACTACCGGGACCACGGCCGGGGCACGGTCTCGCTGGTGCCCTACGGCTACGGCGACGGCGGCGGCGGCCCCACCCGGGAGATGCTGGCGGCGGCGCGCCGCACCGCGGACCTTGAGGGATCGCCGAAGGTGGAACTCGGCTCGGCCGCCGGTTTCTTCGCCCGCGCCCAGGCCGAGTACGAGGCGCTCCCGGTCTGGGTCGGTGAGATGTACCTCGAACTGCACCGCGGCACGTACACGAGCCAGGCCAAGACCAAGCTGGGCAACCGGCGCAGCGAACACCTGCTCCGCGAAGCCGAACTCTGGTGCGCCACGGCCGCCGTGCGGGCCGGATACGGCTACCCGGCGGATGAGCTCAAGCGCCTCTGGCGTCTGGTACTCCTGCAGCAGTTTCACGACATCCTCCCGGGCAGCTCCATCGCCTGGGTGCACCAGGACGCAGAACGGAACTACGCCGCCGTCGGCCGGCAGCTGGAAGCGATCATCGCCGACGCCGCCGGCGCGGTGCTGGGCGCCGGGGACACTGACTTCCTGCTCAACGCCGCCCCGCACGAACGCCACGGCGTCCCCGCGCTGGCCGCAGCCGAGCCGGTGCCCGCCGGGCCACCCGTGCTGGCCACCGAAGCCGGCGGCGGCTACATTCTGGACAACGGGATCATCCGCGCCGTCATCAACGCCGACGGTCTGCTCGAATCGCTGACCGATTACGCGAGCGGACGCGACGCCATCGCTCCCGGGCAGTTCGGGAACCTGCTGGAGCTCCACCGGGACACCCCCAACGAATGGGATGCCTGGGACATCGACGCCTTCTACCGCCGCAACGTCGTCCGCCTGACCGGCGCACGCTCCCTGACGGTGGAAACCGGAGGCCGGGACGCCGTCGTTGTGGTGGAACGGCTGGCGGGATCCTCGTCAGTCACCCAGCGGATATCGCTGGAGGCGGGCGCCGGCTCCCTGGCGATTTCGACGGCGGTTGACTGGCAGGAAAGCGAAAAGCTGCTCAAGCTCGGTTTCGCCCTGGACGTCCGGGCGGACCGGTCGGCCTCGGAGACCCAGTTCGGGCATGTGTTCCGTCCGACGCACCTCAACACCTCCTGGGAAACCGCGAAGTTCGAGATCTGCGCCCACCGGTGGATCCACGTCGCCGAGCCCGGCTACGGGGTGGCGGTTACCAACTCATCGACCTACGGCCACGACGTCACCCGGAGTATCCGGGAGGGCGACGGCGGAACGACCACCACCGTGCGGCTCTCGCTGCTGCGCGCGCCCAAGTTCCCGGACCCCGCCGCGGACCGCGGCCGGCACGAACTGACTGTCACCATCCGGCCCGGAGCAGGCATCGCCGACGCCGTCGAAGAGGGATACCGCACGAATCTGGCCGCCCGCGTGGTCAAGGGCGCCCATGGTGTGGAACCGCTCATTGCCGTATCCAACCCGGCCTTGGTCGTTGAAGCCGTGAAACTCGCTGAGGACGGCTCCGGCGACGTGATTGTCCGGGTCTACGAATCGCTGGGGGAGAGGTCCGCGGGGACCGTGACGGCAGACTTTGCCGTCAACGGCGTCCACACGGTGGACCTGCTGGAGCGGCCGGCAGCCGCACCGGGGATGACGTCAGCGGGGGACTCGGCGGACCTGGCGCTCCGGCCCTTCCAGCTGGTGACGTTGAGGTTTGTGCGCTGACGCCCGCCCCCAGCTGACCGCCAAATAAAGCAACGCGGGGTCACTTCCGGCCCAAAATCCCCTCCGGGATGGGCGCGGAGTGACCCCGCGTTGCTTTGCGTAGACTCACTGTCCGGGCGCGAAAAGGCTGTTAAACAGGCTGAGTGGGAGCGGTCCAGCTGGACCGCTACCACTCATCCCCCCAATGGCGCTTGGGCGGCTGCCTCGGCCTCGCACGGTTTGTCCCCGTTCACGAAGCAACTGCCGCTTTCACACATTCATGATTCTCTCACGGTCTAATGATTTTGTGAATGCCTAGTCGCGGATCTGACGTAATGTTGCCCTAGCGTTACCTGAGGGGTTCGCGATCAGTCCGGAGAACCAGAACGTTACGAGGCCCAGGACGTAACCCAATGCCGCCGCGTAATTGAGGAAATGCTGTGCGCCCGCCCAGCTGGACGGGGCCAGGGCGGCCGGAAGGCTCATGGCCGCGAAGACAGCGCCGGTCAGGACCAGCAGGGCACCGGCCTTGACCAGGCGAGGCAGCTTGCTCCTGACGGCTGCCAGCAGCGGAGCCACCAGAACGAGCGAAACGAAGGCAGGATAGGTTCGGCCCGCGGCCGTGAAATAGGGCGCCAAATCGGCGTCCCCTGTGCCGCCCGCCAGCGGGGCGGGCAGCATGGCCGGTGACACGGAGCCGACCATCAGGAAGAACGCCAGGGTCACGGCCAGGGAGCTAAGTCCCAGGGCCCAGCGCCCGATTCCTCCGGAAATGAGCTGGCGGGCTCTGGCTGCGGCGAGACCTCGTGTGACGCGGAGGCCAACCAGCAGGACTACTGCGAAGACGAGATACCGCAGGATCAGGCTCGTGACGTCCCGTCCGCCCAGCAATCCGTCAACCGCCTCGTAGAGTTCGGAGACGGCGAGAACACTGCACAAGGTGCCCACGAAGAGGATCCCGAACACGGTCCGGTTCCGGCCCCGCACGGCGTCCGGCACGCGCAGGAGGAGCGCCGTGCAGCACACCAGCAGTGTCGCCCATTCCAGCGTACTCATTATCAAGGTTCTCCCAAGTCTCTCCGCGGCTCAGCTTACGGTGACTAACCGGGCAACTTCTTCCGCGTCTTTCCGGCCGCCCCCGATAGCCACTGAAAGGCCGGGGAGGGATGGCTGCCTAGGCGCGGACAGCCTGTTTTTTCGCCATCAGGCTGGAGATCCAGACAAAAGCCAGTCCCAGCACAAGGCACAACACCGAGGTGTAGTTGATGATGAATTTCAGGTACCCGGCTTCGCTCGGGATCAGGGGGAAGAAGGTGCCGAAGGCCATGGCTGCGAAAGCGACTGTCAGCAGCAGAGCCCCGATGCGGATGGCGAAGGGCAGCCTCCGGCTGATGGCCAGATAGGTGGCGGGGAGGACGCATGCGGCGACGAATGCCGGGTAGAGGCGGCCCGCCGCCGCATACCATTCGATGAGTACCGCATTCTCCGGGCTTCTTGACGGAAGCCCGGTCAGCCCCGTCTCGGACCCTGCTGTGTCGCCCAACAGGAAGAGAGCCACGGTCGCGGTGCCGATGACAGTGAGAACCGCCTTGCCCACGGGGCCAACGATGAGGCGGATGCTCTTCGGAGCGTCGAAGGCTTTGGCGATCCGGTAGCCGGCCAGCAGCACTGTGCCGTAGACGACGAAGCGAAGGATCAGATTTGTGTAGTTAGCGGATCCGAGCCATGCATCGATGGTCATGTAGCTCGCATCGATGCTGAGCAGGATGGCTACGGTGGAGAGCAGGAAGACGCCGAAAACCGAGCGGTTTTCACCCCGCAGCGCACTCGGAATCCGGGCGATCGCGACGAGAGCGCAGACCGTCAAAGTGGTCCACTGCAGGATCGCGATCATCCGAGGTTCTCCCATATCTTTTTTGTTTGTTCGTGTTCGTGTTCCTGGCGGCGCAGGGTTTTACCGAGGGCCTGCAGCCGCTCGCCGGCCAGGGCGGTGAGTTCGCCCTCGGACAGGGCGTCCAGCGCGGTTTGCTTGGCCTCGGGCGGCCA
Source organism: Pseudarthrobacter linnaei (assembly GCF_055412825.1). Classification (NCBI taxonomy): domain Bacteria; kingdom Bacillati; phylum Actinomycetota; class Actinomycetes; order Micrococcales; family Micrococcaceae; genus Pseudarthrobacter; species Pseudarthrobacter linnaei. Next base: position 102,403 of record NZ_JBVAYX010000007.1, on the reverse strand, counting down.
GCCGGCCTCAGCTTCCGTTATCAAACCCGCAGCGACGAGGCCGCCCGTGAAGCCTACGCCAGCGGCGCGAGCGGTCGCGACCGCCAACTCGGGGGAGAGCCTGTTGGCGGTCAATTGTGCCGAGTAGTTCTGCGGCGCGACCCCGGTGGCCTCCGAAACCCGGTGCCGCAACTCGCCGTCGTCAATCGCGTCCACCCAGTTCCGTACCGAGGTGGCGTGCGGTGCGGGGCCGAGCGCCGGCGTCAGCGCACTGCCGTCGTCACCGTAGCCGCCGTACGCCGGGGACGTGCGGGAAATGACCGCCCGCAACAAATCCATGGTGGCGATCTGGCTGACGAGTTCGGCGGGGGTGGGCGGCTGCGGCCGCCCGGCAAGTTCCGCATAGCTCTCAAACGAGGCGAGGTCCTCCCAGGGGCTGCGCTTCAGGGCGCGGCTGATGCTGACGAGGGTGTTTTCCGCGACTTTGCCGCGCACCAGCTGCTGGGCGAGCGTGGTGCGCTTGATCCCGGAGATCCTGCAGATGTCGGCGGTGCTAGCGCTGGGAGCAACGACATGGAGCCAGAGTTGAAACGCCTTGGCGGGTAGGGGCATTTACGGCTTCCTGCAGGGTCGAACGGAAGTGCGGCTTCTAAAGTTTAGTGGAGCCGTGACTGTAGTGATTTTACGGGAGGTGCTGATTCAACTATGCTAAGTGTTCGAACCCGCTGGTCCGTACACCCCCCAAGTCCGGACCAGCGGGTTCTTTTATGCCCGGCGGCCGGGAGCCGCCCGGAGCGCCCTGTGGCTGGCTGCCTGAGGCCGCGGTGAGAGAATGGACTAATGACTGCAACCCTTGTCGCCAAGGACCTCTCCGGTGGTCACGACCACCGCACACTCTTCTCCAAACTCTCCCTGACCGTCGCGCCGGGCGACGTCGTCGGCGTCGTCGGGGCCAATGGCGCGGGCAAATCCACCCTGCTCCGGCTGCTTGCCGGCGTCGACGAGCCGCAGGAAGGCACCGTCAGCCTTGCCCCGGCGGACGCGTTCGTGGGCTGGCTGCCCCAGGAACACGAACGGATCGCCGGCGAGACGGTGGCCGGCTACATCGCGCGGCGCACCGGCTGCGCCCAGGCCACCCTGGACATGGAGGCCGCGGCGGAGGCGCTCGGCAGCGGCGCCCCGGGCTCCGACGACGACTACTCCCTGGCGTTCGACCGCTGGATGGCTTCCGGCGCCGCGGACCTGGAAGACCGCATCCCGGCCGTCCTGGCGGACCTCGGCCTCGACGTGGGCCAGGACGCCGAGATGACCGGACTCTCCGGCGGACAGGCTGCCCGCGTGGCGCTCGCAGCGCTGCTGCTCAGCCGCTTCGACATCGTGCTCCTGGACGAACCCACAAACGACCTGGACCTCAACGGACTGGCCAAACTCGAGGCCTTCGTGCAGGGTCTCCGCGGCGGAGTGGTGCTGGTTTCCCACGACCGCGAGTTCCTCGCCCGCTGCGTGAGCACCATCGTGGAGCTGGACCTCGCGCAGAACTCCGTGGCGGTCTACGACGGCGGCTACGAGGGCTATCTCGAGGAGCGGGCCGTGGCGCGCCGGCATGCCCGGGAACGGTACGAAGAGTTCGCCAACACCAAGGCCGATCTGGTCTCCCGCGCCCGCACCCAGCGCGAGTGGAGCTCCCAGGGTGTCCGCAACGCCATGAAGAAGAACCCGGACAACGACAAGATCCGGCGCGCGGCCAGCACCGAGTCCTCCGAGAAGCAGGGCCAGAAGGTCCGCCAGATGGAATCCCGCATCGCCCGGCTGGACGAGGTCGACGAACCCCGCAAGGAATGGCAGCTGCAGTTCAGCATCGGGGCGGCACCGCGTTCGAGCGCCGTCGTGGCGACACTCCGCGACGCCGTGGTCCGCCAGGGGGACTTCACTTTGGGCCCGGTGAACCTGCAGCTCAACGCCGGGGAACGGATCGGCATCACCGGCCCCAACGGTGCCGGCAAGTCCACCCTGCTCCGCCTGCTGCTGGGCATCCAGCGGCCCGATTCCGGCGACGCCTCCATGGGCGCCTCCGTGGCCGTCGGCGAGATCGACCAAGCCCGCGGACTGCTGGCCGGGCCGCTGAAACTGGCCGACGCCGTCGAGGCCGTGCTCACGGACCAGACCCCGGCCGAAGTCCGGACCCTGCTGGCCAAATTCGGCCTCAAGGCTGACCACACCTCCCGGCCGGTGGACTCCCTGTCGCCGGGGGAGCGCACCCGGGCCGCGCTGGCCCTGCTGCAGGCCCGCGGCGTGAACCTGCTGGTGCTTGACGAGCCCACCAACCACTTGGATCTCCCGGCAATCGAACAGCTCGAGGAAGCCCTCGAAGGCTATGACGGCGCCCTGCTGCTGGTCACCCACGACCGCCGGCTGCTGGAAAACGTGCGTCTTGACGCGCGCTGGAACGTGGACAACGGCGTCGTCACCGAACTCCTGGGCCACACCGCCCCGAAAGGCAACACGACATGAGCATGGACCGGGTCGCCTGGAGCTCCCTTTACAACATCACGCGCGCCTCGAGCGGCTCGAAACCGTTCTCCAAGGAGACGCTCAAGCGTGTGTTCAGCTTCGCCCGTCCGCACAAGGGCATGCTGATCGCCTTCGTGCTCCTCTCGATCGTGATGGCCGTGCTGGCCGTCGCTACCCCCGTTCTGGCAGGCCAGGTGGTGGACGCGATCATCGCCGGCGCGGCCACCGACGTCGTGGTGTGGCTGGCGGTGCTGATCGCCATTGTGGCGGTCGCCGAAGCCGGGCTGGGACTTCTCACGCGCTGGCTCTCCTCCACGATCGGCGAAGGCGTGATCGTGGACCTGCGCACCAAGGTCTTCGACCACGTGCAGAAGATGCCGATCGCGTTCTTCACCCGGACCCGCACCGGGGCGCTGGTAAGCCGGCTGAACAATGACGTGATCGGCGCCCAGTCGGCCTTCGCCGGGACCCTGTCCGGGGTCGTGAGCAACGTCGTGGCCCTTGCCCTGACCCTCGTGGTGATGCTGGGGAAGTCCTGGCTGATCACCGTGCTCGCCATGATCCTGCTGCCGATCTTCCTGATCCCGGCCCGCCGGATGGGCTCCAAGCTGGCCGACCTGCGCCGTGAAGCTGCCGAGCACAACGCGTCCATGGGCACCCAGATGACGGAACGCTTCTCCGCCCCGGGTGCCACCTTGGTGAAGCTCTTCGGCCGCCCCGACGAGGAATCCCGGGAATTCGCCGTCCGCGCCGGCCGCGTCCGGGATATCGGCATCCGCACTGCCATGCTGCAGTTCACCTTTGTGACCGCCCTGACCCTCGTCTCTGCGCTGGCCCTGGCCCTGGTCTACGGACTTGGCGGCTTCCTGGCCCTGCAGGGGCAGCTGGCCGCGGGCGACGTCGTCGTGCTGGCCCTGCTGCTCACCCGCCTTTATGCGCCGCTCACCGCGCTCTCCAACGCCCGTGTTGAGATCATGAGCGCCCTGGTCAGCTTCGAACGGGTCTTCGAGATCCTGGACCTCAAGCCGCTCATCCAGCAGAAGCCCGATGCGGTGTCATCGCCCGCCGGGCCGCTGTCCGTGGAGTTCGACGACGTCCGCTTCTCCTACCCCTCGGCGGACAAGGTCTCGCTGGCCTCGCTGGAGGACGTGTCCACCCTCGACACCCGCGGCGGCGAAGAAGTGCTGCACGGCATCAGCTTCCGGGTCGAACCCGGCCAGACGGTCGCCCTCGTGGGCTCCTCGGGCGCCGGCAAGTCCACGATCGCGCAACTGCTCTCACGCCTGTACGACGTCGATTCCGGTGCGGTCCGCTTCGGCGGAGCCATTCCCGGGACCGGGGTGGATGTCCGTGACCTCACCTTCGATTCCATGCGGCACACCCTCGGCATGGTGACGCAGGACGGGCACCTGTTCCACGAGAGCATCGCCTCCAACCTGCGCCTGGCCCGCCCGGACGCCAGCGACGAGCTCATGTGGGATGTGTTGCGCCAGTCCCGCCTGGAAGACATGATCCGGTCGCTCCCGGACGGCCTGGACACGGTGGTGGGGGAGCGCGGCTACCGCCTCTCGGGCGGCGAACGCCAGCGCCTCACCATCGCCCGCCTGCTCATTGCCCAGCCGCGCGTCGTGATCCTGGACGAAGCCACCGCTGCCCTGGACTCCACCAACGAAGCCGCCGTCCAGGAGGCCCTGGGCGCCGCGCTTGAGGGGCGCACCGCCGTCGTGATCGCCCACCGGCTGTCGACCATCCGGGCCGCCGACGCCATCCTGGTGGTCGAGGACGGACGGATCGTGGAGCGCGGAACGCATACCGAGCTGCTGGCCGCCGAGGGCCGCTACGCGGAGCTGTACCGGACCCAGTTCGCCGAGGCCAACGCCGTGGCGGAAGAGGCCGTTCCCGGGGCTTAGCCCGGCTGGCCCCACAGCGCGGGCAGGACATGGTCGGTGAGCAGCGGGGCGAGATCGTCGGGCAGCTCCGCGGCCAGGTCCAGCCAGCGGATCTCGGCGATCTCCGCCGAGGGCAGGGCGTTCCAGACCCCCGGGGCCGTGAACACCGTCGCCTGGATCTGCGTCGCGGCCTCATTGGCGGCGTCCGCTAACCAGATGCCCAGGAGCACCAGCTCATCGGCCGCAAGCACGATCCCGACTTCTTCCGCCAGCTCCCGTGCGGCCGTCTGGGCGGCCGTCTCGCCCGTCTCGGGCTTGCCGCCGGGGTGCATGAACTTGTCCGTGCCCCGTTTGCGCACGGTGAGCAGGCGTCCCGCCTCATCGAAGACACAGACCGCGGAGACCACAATGAGCGGGTTCACGCCGCAGCGTCCGCAGTGCGGCGCAGGACCGAGGTGAGCAGCAGGTCCTTCGCCGGGCCGGTGACATCCCACTGGTAGCGGAATTCGGCCGGGCCCGTGCTGGTGTAACTCACGCGGTACGTGTCCGGGTCGCACCAGTGCTGGTCCTGGCTGCTTCGCGGGCCGAAGCCCATCCGGTGGAACGGCCGGCCGTCGGGGAAGAACATGTCCAGCGTGTCCGGGGCTCCTGTGGGCCGGAGCAGGTACTCCCGGCTGGCCGGTCCGGTGAACGGTGTGCCCGCCGCTCCACCGGGGACGGACGCCCAGGAAACGGTGCCCTCTTCGCGGAGGCGTAGGCCGCCGTCGTCGTTTCTTGCGGTAAAGCGGGCGACGCCGGTGAAGGTCCCCCGGGTGCCGGTCGATCTGTCCAGCAGGGATCGTTCCAGCACCCAGCTGCCCAGCAGGTAGGCGCGGAGGTCGAAGTCCGGAGCGGCGTCCGGGGACTGGGGGTTCAAGTGCCCTCGATTGGAATCGAACCAACGACACCGGCTTTAGGAGAGCCGTGCTCTATCCACTGAGCTACGAGGGCGGGCGTCCGTGCCGGCCGGCCGCAGCCGGCCCGTTCGGACACGGATATAAGCATACTAGGTGAGGGGCCGTACTACGCTCTTGGCATGACCGCCGCAGCTGACTCGCCGTCCCAGGACATCATCTACATCCCTGCCCTGCCGTCCACCAGGTTCTACGCCGGGGCGCTGGCACTGCTCAGCGTGCTGCAGTATTTCGTGGCGGAGGCCGCCGTGATCGGCGCGTGGGCGGGGCAGCAGCCGTACAGCCGCCGGACCGGTTACATCAGCGACCTGGGCGCAGTAAGCTGCGGGTTTTTCGACGGCCGGGACGTATGCTCGCCGGCGCACGTGCTGATGAACGCCTCGTTTGTGGTCCAGGGCATCGGCATGATGGTCGGCGCGCTGCTGCTCGGCACGGCCCTGCTGTGCACGGCGGCGCGGCCCGGCGCCCGGTTCACGCTGGCACCGGCCAGCCGGGCGACGTGGGCGGCGGCCATCGCTGCGCGCGCCCTCACTGCCGCCGCCGGTGCCGGGACCGTCCTGGTGGGGCTGGTCCCCGAGGACGCCGGCTCAGTGTGGCATGCCGTGGGGGCCATCCTGTACTTCGCCGCCGGTGGCCTGGCCCTGGTGCTGCTGGGCTGGCTCTGGCTCCGGCAGACACCGCTGAGCTGGCCCATCCTGGCCTGCGGCGTGGTGTCCCTCGGGGCGCTCATCGCCGGCGGCGTGACGGGGATGGACGTGCCGGAGCCGGGAACCCTGGAACGGCTGATGGGCTACCCCATCACGATCGGCACGGCCGCCGCCGGGCTGGTGGTCGCCCAGCGGGTGGGGAGGGGACGCAACACGCGGAAGGCCGCGCGGGCCGGCCGCGCACTGCGGACCTGATAGCGGGGGACTGCGGACCTGGCGGGGCACTGCGGACCTGGCGGGGGGCCAGGCATGGAGGGCCGCGGAGGCGATCCGGACGCCCGCCCGGGACGCGTTCCGCGGCCCCGAAAGGCTAGGGCGTCGGTGCGGGTGTCGGTGCCGGTGTGGGTGCCGCAGTCGGTGCCGCCATCAGCTTTGCGAGCTCCTCGTCACGCAGCTTTGCCCACGGCGACTCCGGGGCGCCCTGCATGGCTGCTTCGGGGCTGTCCGTCTGGGTCCACCACTTGGCTTCATAGACCCGGCCCTCAAAGAGCACCCGGTCGCCCTTGCGGTAGACCGTGGCCGGCTCCCACTGCGGCGCGGTGCCGGCGGGGGCGGTGAGCTGGGGGGTCGGTTTGTCGCCCGGCAGGACCGGGCCGATGATGCGCCACGGCGTTGCGGCGCCCTGAAGTACTGGGTTGTCCGGGGCCTCGGCGCGTGTCCACCATTTGGCTTCGTAGACATGGGAATGCCAGACGATTCGTTCGCCGGTGGTGTAGGCGGTGGCTTCGTTCCAGATCGGATACGGGCTGGTGGACGGATCATCGGCGATCGTGGTGGGCTGCGCGGAAGCTGCCGGCGCTGCAGGGCTGACGGACGGGCCCGTGACGCCAGCGCCGAGGATCGTCGCGAACGTGGCCGCGCCCTGTTCCACACCGCTGCAGCCGTCGGAAACCTGCTTGACGTCGGGGTAGTTGGGGCTGCAGGTCCGGTCACGGTTCAGGGACCACATGGAGACCCGGCCGATGCCCTTGGCGCTCGCGTACCCACTGAGTTCCTCCGCGTCCTTGAGCGTGAAGATTTCGCCGGCGATGTCGTTCTGGCCGATCATCGGCGTCAGTCCGATCTTGCGCCACACGGTTTCGCTACCGAGTTCGGTGCCGGCGGCTTTGTAGACTTCGGTCAGCTGCCGGTGGGTGGCCTCCGCAGCCGAGACGGCATTCTCGTACATCGATCGGTCCGGAAGCCGGCTTCCGCCATAGTCCATGGTCATGATGTTTACCCCTGCGAGGTCCGTCCCCGCGGCGATCATCCGGCGCACGGCGTCGCTGCCCGCCGTCGTCAAGCCGTTGGGGTCAACCGGCAGGGTCAGCCAGACAGCGAGATCCCTGCCGCCGGAGCGGCGGTCCTGCTGGAGTGCGGTGACCGCAGCCGCGCGCCGGTCGAGCGAGTCGACGTCGCTGAGGGCGCCGCCCTCGATGTCAAGATCGATGCTGCTGACGTTGTAACGGTCCACCACGGTGCGGTACGCGGCTTCGAGCTTGCCCACGTCGGTGCAACCGGTGGCCAGTTCGTTGTTGGTCAAGCCGCCGAAGGAGACCGATACCGTCCCGCCCAGCTGCTGAAGGCGGGCCACCCTCCGGTCCAGGTCCAGGGCGGATCCGGCCTCGTCGAGCGAGTAGAAGGCGCCCCAACTTGGGGTGCAGGCATCGCGGGCGTCAGCCACGATGAAGGACAATTGTACGTTTTCAGCTTCCTTGGAAACCGGTTCCTCAAAGGCGTACCGGGGAGTCGCCGTGACGTCCACATAGCCGGAAAAGATGGACGGAATAGCTTCCGCTGCCTTCACGTCTTTGAAGTTGCCCCACGCGGTGACGCCTCCGGCGGTGACCGCCACGACGACTCCGATAAGAACGCCCAGTCGGACGACCGATAATTTACGGCCTGGGAATCTTGCGGACACAGGGCCCCCTTATGTCTTTTAGTGAACCGCCGGGCACCTGCCGGCCATCGGGATCAGTTCGCGATATTCCGGGGTGTCTGATGTCCGGCAACGGTCTGACCTTGCATTATCATAAGGGCACTCACTGGAACTCTCCGGTGTGCCGGGCGCGATTTGACATTTGCGCACGCCGAAAGCCGACTTTGCAGTCTATGGGGACCACATGTCTGATCAGTTAGTCTTGCCGCGCCCGGACACAGAGAGCGGCCCCGCCGAGCAGAAAGGCGCGGTGCGCCGCCGTCAATGGGGAGCTGAACGGCGGTCCGAGCCGCTTTCGATCGTTCACCCGCGGCCGTCACGCCGGAAGATAATTCTGGGCCGGCTGGGCATTCTCACCACTCTGCTCGCTTGGGTCACTTATGTCATTTCGACTATCCTGCGGGAGCTGGCCGACAATCCAAATGCCGGATTCAGGTTCCAATTTGAGACGGCTTCCTATCTGATTGTCGTAACATTCCTGACATTTTCGGCGCTAATGTACCTGATGGCCCGGCAAGGTGCCCTTTATCGGTTCCGGGACCATTTACGGGTTCCGCGGGGGGAATTGGACCGCCACTTCAGCGAGTATGCCGAAGGCATCACAGTGCTGGTGCCGTCCTATGCCGAAGAGCCCCAAGTGGTGCGGGCCACGCTGTGGTCTGCGGCGCTCCAGGAATTCCCTGACCTCAAAGTTGTCCTGCTGGTCGACGACCCGCCGCACCCCACGGACTCCGCTGACCTTGCCAAGTTGGAAAAGACCCGGGCCCTGACGGCGGAAATTTCCTCGGCGATGAGTGCTCCCGCGGCACGGTTCAATGCCTCCCTGGAGGAAGCCCGTCGCCGTGCGAAGACGGACGCTCCTAACCAGGCCGCCGAGCTGGCGCTGCTGATCACCGAGTACGAGGCTGCTGCCGACTGGCTGGAGGAAATGGCCGCCGGCGAGAAGGTCGACGACCACGTCGACGAGTTCTTCGTGGACCTCGTCCTGATGGGGCTGGCCCGGGAACTGCGGCTGGTCCTGGTTGGCTTGAGCGCGGCCTTGGCGCAGAACACGTCGCCGTCCTGGTCCCGGCGTGAAGAGCTGTACCTGCGCCTGACCTGGATCTTCAACGTCTCCACGGAGACATTCGAGCGAAAGAAGTTCGCGAGCCTTTCCCACGAGGCCAACAAGGCGATGAACCTCAATGCCTACATTTCCCTGATGGGGCATTCATGGCGGGAAGAGGCTACCGCCGACGGCACGGTCCTGCGCAAAGTCGAGGGCGATGCGGAGCTGGAAAGTGCGGACCGGGTCCTGGAGTTCCCGGACACCACCTACCTTCTGACGCTCGACGCAGACTCGCTGCTCCTGCGCGACTACTGCCTCCGCCTGGTGTACTTCCTCGAATCGGCAGGTAACGAACAGGTTGCCGTGACCCAGACGCCGTACTCCTCCTTCCGCGGGGCACCCACCCGGATCGAACGCGTCGCCGGGGCCACAACGGACCTGCAGCACATCCTCCACCAGGGAATGACCTACTACGGAGCCACATTCTGGGTCGGCGCGAACGCCGTCATCCGGAAACGGGCGCTCGAGGACATCGTCGAGGTCGAGACCAACGGCGCCTTCGAAATCCGGACCTACATCCAGGACCGCACAGTCATCGAAGACACGGAGTCCAGCATTGACCTCGGCCAGCACGGCTGGACCCTGGTCAACTACCCGGAGCGCCTCAGCTACAGCGCCACGCCGCCGGATTTCGGCTCCCTGGTGGTCCAGCGCCGCCGCTGGGCCAACGGCGGACTCCTGATCCTGCCCAAGCTCTGGGCCCAACTCCTCCAGAGCCGTTCCGAGCGCCGAAAAATCCTGTTCCGCGAGGTCCTCTTGCGCGTCAACTACATGGCGTCCATCGCGTGGGCGAGCTTCGGCTTGCTGTTCCTGCTGGCGTACCCCTACGACAGCCGGCTGCTCAGCCCCATCGTGTTCCTCGCTGCGCTGCCCTACTTCCTGGCCATGGGCAGCGATCTGCGTGACTGCGGGCACCGCTTCAGTGACATTCTGCGCATCTACGGGTTCAACCTCGTCCTGCTTCCGGTGAACCTCGCAGGCGTGCTCAAGTCGCTGCAGCAGGCAGTCACCGGTGACAAGATTCCATTCGCCCGCACTCCCAAGGTCAAGGACCGCACAGCCGCGCCGGCCATCTACGTCATCACCCCCTACGCGATCGTTGCGTTCTCCCTGCTGACCATCTGGCGCGACGCCCAACTGGGAAACTGGGGCAACGTGGCATTTGCCTTGCTGAACGCTGTCTTGGCTGCCGGGGCAATCCGTGCCTACATCGGAGTGTTCAACTCTGTGGTGGATGTGTCCCTCGGTGTGGTCAACTGGCTATACGTCAGTCCGCGGCCGAAGACAGCGAAGGAGAGCCTCGTGGTTGAAAAGACAGCCGAAGAAGTCGACTGGGAGACCATTCTCTATCACGGCGACCGACGGTTGAACCGGGATCTCCGCGGATCCGCCGACCGCCGTCGCCGAATTTCCATCCGTTGAGCATCGACGCCCTGGCCGGGCCCGGTGAGCTGACGCCCGAGAAAGCACCGGAACCGGCATTTTCCGACCCGCCTACGCCGGGCGGTTCGCCCATCTTTGTCCGCCTGCGCGAGGGCGGCATCATCGAAGTAGTGCTTCCCGCCAACGAGGAAATCGCGGGTCCCGAGGCCCGCATCGCCGGGGCAGCGGTCCGGGCACTGGCCAACGGCCGGCGTGTGCCTGTGCTGCTGGTCATCACGGGTGTGGTGGGTGTCAGTGTCGAGGCGCGTCACGTCTACGTGACCTCGATCGCGGCGTCCGCTTTTGCCCTCGTGGGTGAAAGCCCTGTCGACCGGGTGATCGCGCATTACCTGCTGCGGTCGAAGACCGAAACCATCCCCGCGCGGTTCTTTATGTCCGAGGCTGAGGCTATTGACTGGTTAGGGCACTACACGAGTGAACACTGATCCTCCGGACCCCCGGCTGCACGCCCTCGTTGAAGGCATTGTCCGCATCGCGGGTGGCGACCTGACTACGCGGATTCCGCCCTCCGGTGCCAGGGACGACGTAGCCGCGGTCATTGCCGGGATCAACCTGATGGCAGATGACCTGCAGACCATTTACCAGGAACTCGAGGAACGCGTCGAAAGCCGGACGGCGATGCTGCGCGAGGCGCAGGTCGAGCTCGAACGGATGGCGCTGACCGACCCGTTGACCCAGCTGGCCAACAGGACGGCGCTCAACTCGGTCCTGAGCCACGCCCTTGCGGAGACTAGTCGGGGCGAATTGCCGCCGGCACTGCTGGTCCTCGATCTCGACTCGTTTAAGGGCATCAACGATACTTTGGGCCACAGCGCCGGCGACGACGTCCTCCGCGTGATCTCGCGGCGGCTGCAGGAGGCCGTCCGCGATACGGACACGGTCGCCCGTCTCGGCGGTGACGAGTTTGCCGTCATGCTGCCGAAGTCCAATCTGGTGAGGGCCCGCCGGGTCGCCAATAGGATCCTCAAGGCCCTCGGCGAGAGCCTGGAAATCGGGGACCTCCGCATTACCTGCGGCACCAGCATCGGGCTGCGGGTGGCAGAGCCAGGGCAGTCAGTCGATGATCTGGTCATGGAGGCGGACACCGCGATGTACGCCGCCAAGGCCCAGCCGCACAGCAGCATCAAGGTGTTCGAACCGGCACTGCTCTATGCCCGCAGGCTCCAGAGCGTCATGATCACCGAACTGCGTGAGGCGATCCGCCAGGACCAGCTCACCCTGCATTACCAGCCGGTGGTGGAACTTGCGACCGGCAGGATCGAAGGCGTTGAAGCGCTGGTGCGCTGGAACCACCCGGAGCGTGGCCTGCTGATGCCCGATTCGTTCATCCCGCTGGCTGAAGAGACGGGGATGATCGTGGACCTGGGGCACTGGGTCCTGCGGAAGGCCGTGCGCCAGTTGCGGCGCTGGCAGCAGGAGCTGAGCGTAGACGACAGTTTTAATGTGCGCGTCAACATCTCCACGACCGAGCTGCAGAACCTCGACCTGATCGATCACGTCCGCGACATCCTCCGGGAAACGGGGGTGGACGCCGCCAACCTCATCGTTGAGCTCACGGAGTCCATGGCCGTCAACGGCGGGGACGTGGACCAGTACTCCCTGAGCGGGCTGCGGCGTCTGGGTGTGCAGCTTGAAATCGACGATTTCGGCACCGGCTACTCGTCCATCAGCTACCTGCGGAAACTGCCCGTCAACGTGGTCAAGATCGACAAGAGCCTGATCGCCGGGCTGGGCTCGGACGAGGAACAGAGCAATTTCGTCGCGGCCGTGCTGCATCTCATCGACGCCTGCGGGCTTAAGGCTGTTGCCGAGGGCATCGAGACGGCGGAGCAGGCCGCAGAGCTGGTTCGGTTGGGCTGCGCGAGCGGGCAGGGCTACTACTTCAGCCGGCCCGTGCCGGCGGCGAAGATCGAGGCGCTGATTAGCCCGGGGGCGCCGGGGGAGTAGGCAGCGCCGTGGGGCAGCATCGTTTGTTCAGGCGTCATTCGGGGTTTTAAGCAAGAACGGCGGGTGCTGGAAGTCGCCTTCCAGTACCCGCCGTTCGGACTGTCTCCGACGTACTTCTAGTACTTCTAGTACTTCTAGTACTTCGGAGTGGAGTTGGGCCACCAGCCCGGAGCTGCAACCGACGTCTGTCCCGAGTTGTCACCGCTTGCAGTGATTGCGGCCGTGGCGGAGAAGCCTGCCGTGGCAAGTGCGCCAACGACGAGGAGAGTTGCGAGGGTTTTCTTCATGGAGGGCTCCTGATACGTAAGAGGCTGACGTGACTCATGTGATGCAAGTTCAGTATAGGGGCATAGGACACGCCGTTAGGCAGCAATTGCCACCGCACCCTCAAAACTGTGTTATTCGCGCGAAGCTGAGCATTTCCTGTGGCAATACTGCGCGGGAAATGCTTGCACCCTTGGTACTTTTTGTCCCCCGTAGCAACGGATAATTGAGCTATGCAACAAAACGTCGTCTCGCCCTCCTATGTCACCGCGGAGCTGCGGGCGCGGGAACATTGGGCCAACCATGGGTTTATTGACGCTGCCAGTAGTGCTCGCAGTGCTGCGGAGATTGCCCTCAAAGCCGGGGACACCGAATCGTGGTGGAACATGATTTTCTTCCAGGCGGAAAGTCTGCTGGCTGCCGGACTATTCGAGGAGTGCGCAGGTGTCGCTTCAGAACTCATAGGCCAACCCCTCCCCGCCGGGGTGCCGCTGCAGGCGAGGGCGAGAATCCTTCTGTCCAAAGCGTGGCAGGGTGCGGGATTCCTGGAAAAGGCTGCTGAAGAAGCAAGGGCCGCCGCCAATCTGATGGCCGGTGACCCTGACGATGAGGTCAGTGTAACGGCCAGCCTGGCTTTGATCGCTGCGCTTGGTGAAAGTGGCAGGCTTGACGAGGCGTGGACCGAAAGCCTCAATCTGGTCAGCGCAATCTCGCCTGAAGTCGACGATCAGTTGCTGGGCAACGTTTACTGGGCCATTGGCAACGCGGCATTTCTCAGCAGCAGGGTTGATGAAGGCCTGCGATTCCATGACTTGGCAGCTAGTACCTTTTCTCCGGCAAGGAACCTGGAGGTTTGGGCCCGATTCAACAATGCCTCTGCAGCGATGCGGCTGGCCGCCGATCTAGCCGACTCGGCCACGCTTAGGTGTATTGAACGAGCCGAATTGGCCACTGACGTCATCGGCGGAAGCGAAGAAAACGTCCTCTTGCAGAAGATGAATCGCGGCCACTGGAATTTTCTGGCGAGTGATCCGGCCGGGGCTGTGCAACTTCTGAACGATGTCTGCGAGCGTGTAGACGTGCTTCCGCCGCAGGCCTTAGGGGAAGCATGCCTATTGCTGGGACGGGCACAGAAGGCTCTGGGCGATATGGCTTCAGCCCAGCAGAACCTGCTCAAGGCTGCCCACCACTTCGAGGCTGCCGGCGCAGAGCAGCGTGCGGACCAGGCCCGGGAGTACCTGACAGCCGAGGTATGAGCCCGGCGGGTCAGCTCCGCCCGCCTGTCGCCCGACGCGTTGAGCACAGCCTCTTGCTGCCGCGGCGGATGGACATAGTGGGACTATGTCCAGTGGCTCCGACTAGGGCTGGGCATGTCCCGCGGTGGAACGGATGTGCATGCCCTCCGGGATCCGCGGCGGATGGACATAGTGGGACTATGTCCAGTGGCTCCGACTAGGGCTGGGCATGTCCCGCGGTGGGAGCTGCGGCTGAGGCCCGCTTGCGGCCCAGGAACACTGCGGCGCCGCCAACCGCCAGGCTCAGCACCAGCAGCACCCAGCCTGCGATGGTGAGTCCCGAGGCCAGGGCAACCTGGCCGGCGTCGACGGTGTCTGCCGACATCATCGAGTCGATGGCCGCGTTGCCCCACAGCCGGACGGCCGCGAAGAGCAGGGGTACGGCCCAAAGCGCCCAGCGCAGTCCCTTGCGTGCCACGTTCGTGCCGATCAGCAGCAGCCAGGTGAAGCCGAAGATCAGCGGGAAGAGGGTGCCGGCCGTCTTGTGCACGTAGTTGAGCTGGCCGCGGGCAGCCTCGTCCATCGCGAGGCGCAGTTGCTCCACAAAGCCCAGGTCGAAGCCCCCGAACAGGGAGTCCGGCATGGCCATGCCGCCGCTGAGCTGGGTGAGCTGGTCCAGGGTGAGCAGATGGACGTACCAGAACAGGAACAGGCTCGCCACGACACCGGCTATCAGGATCAGGTTGCTGTTGTTCTGCGCCTTCTGCGGCGTCCGGCTGGTGCTGGGGTTGATCACCGACGGCAGGTGGTGCTGGGGGACGACGGCGTTGGCGCCGTGCTTCTTCATTCGCTGTGCGGGTGTCTTGGCCATGGCACCATTATCGCCCGTCCCGACCGGGAGGCAGGCGCGGCCGAGCGCCGGTCGGACAGCCGCCTGTTCACTGCAGCCTGTTCACTGCCGGCGGGCGCCGATAGGCTGGAGCGCGTGACCGAACTAGGAAAGCACCGGCTCGGCCGGCACAGCACCGCTGATCTCAACCCCGCCCTGGACGACTATCAGCTCGCCGAGGCCCTCGTGCGCGAGGCCGGGACCCTGGCGCTGCTCATGCGCCAGGCCGGGCTGGAAGGCCGGCAAAAGACGTCTGTTTCCGACGTCGTCACGGCCGCGGACCACGCGGCCGAGGCCTACGTGCTCGAACAGCTCCAGCGCTGCCGGCCCGACGACGGCATCCTCGGCGAAGAGGGCGCCTCCGTGGCGGGTACCAGCGGCAGGACCTGGGTAATCGACCCCGTCGACGGGACCTACAACTTCCTGCACGGCTCCACGTACTGGTGCTCCGCCATTGCCCTCAAGGACCCTTCCGGAGTGCTGCTCGGCGGGATTTACCAGCCGGAGGAGGACAAGCTCTGGCTCGGCGGAACAGGCCGCCCCTCCACGCTCAACGGCGAACGGCTCACCACCTTCGGTCCGGATGGCGTTCCGGGAGGCCGTTCAAACACCCCGCTGTCCGAACTTGGCGCCGCAACGTACATCCACCCCACCTGGCTCGCCGACCCGATGTGCGCGATGCCCTGGCACGCCGCCGCTACCTCCGCCGCCGCGCTGCGCATGTTCGGCTCCGGGTCCTGTGACCTCAGCCGGGTAGCCGATGGCGGACTGGGCTGCTGGTTCCAGCACAGCTGCCCGGAATGGGATTGGCTGCCGGGCCAGGCGATTGTCCTTGCAGCCGGCGGTGCCGCCGACGTCGTCCGGGTCAACGGACTCGACTGGTTCGTCGCCGGAGGCACGACGGCGGTCCGGCAGCTCCGCGCCGCCCTGGAATCAGGCTCCGCGGGGTAGGTCGGGGCGGATAACACCCGGGCTTAGCGGGCATGCCCATTCTTCGCGTCGCCCGCCGCGGGACATGCTCATGGTTGGCCGCGTGGCATGGGCATACTGGCCGTATGTCCAGTGGCCCTGGGCAGGGGAGGGCATGTCCCGAGGGGGCGGACGCCGGCGTCAGTGGCACCGCCTAGACTTGTTAACACCATGGATATGTTGTTTGACCCCTACGCCGACGGACCCTTCCAAGCTGCCTCGAAGAAGGCTGCGAACACGAAAACGCCCGCGGGAACAGGGACTGCGACCCTGCACGCCGCGGGAGGTCCGGGGCCCCACAGCGTCCACGGAGACAATCCTGCAGGAAACGCGGACCACCACAGCCTCCCGGGCGCGGCTGAGCTGCTCGAGGGGCTGAACCCGCAGCAGGAAGAGGCCGTCAAGCACGCCGGCAGCGCCCTGCTGATCGTCGCCGGCGCCGGCTCGGGCAAGACCCGGGTGCTCAGCAACCGGATCGGCTACCTGATCGCCACGCGGCGCGCGCACCACGGCGAGATCCTGGCCATCACCTTCACCAACAAGGCTGCCGCCGAAATGCGGGAGCGGGTCGAAGCCCTCGTTGGCCCCCGGGCCAAGACCATGTGGGTCTCCACCTTCCACTCCTCCTGCGTCCGGATCCTGCGCCGCGAAGCCAAGAACGTCGGCCTGAACTCCAACTTCTCCATCTACGACTCCGCTGACTCGCTGCGCCTCATCACACTCGTGGCCAAGAACCTGGACATTGATCCGAAGCGCTTCGCCCCCAAAGCGATCCAGCACAAGATTTCGGCGCTCAAGAACGAACTGATCGACGCGGACAGCTACTCCTCCAGCGCCAACCACAACGACCCTTTCGAACAGTCCGTCGCCGAAGTTTTCAAGGGCTACACGCAGCGGCTGCGCCAGGCCAACGCCATGGACTTCGATGACCTGATCGCCGAGACGGTCTACATGTTCCGCGCCTTCCCTGCGCTCGCCGAGTCCTACCGACGCCGTTTCCGGCACGTACTCGTGGACGAATACCAGGACACCAACCACGCCCAGTACGCGCTGGTGCGCGAGATCGTGGGCGAAGGCCCCGGCGCGGCCGAGCTGACCGTCGTCGGCGACTCGGACCAGTCCATCTACGCCTTCCGCGGCGCCGACATCCGCAACATCGTGGAGTTCGAGAAGGACTACCCGGACGCCCGCACCATCAAGCTCGAGCAGAACTACCGCTCCACCCAGACCATCCTCAGCGCCGCCAACTCGGTCATCTCCCGCAACCCCAACCGGCCCGAAAAGCGGCTGTGGACCGCGGAAGGCGACGGCGAGAAGATCATCGGCTATGTCGGTGAGAACGAGCACGACGAAGCCCAGTTCATCGCCAAGGAAATCGACCGCCTGCAGGACGAGGGCGACCTTCGCCCCGGCGACGTCGCGATTTTCTACCGCACCAACGCCCAGTCCCGATCGATCGAGGATGTCCTGGTCCGCGTCGGACTGCCGTACAAGGTGGTCGGCGGCACCCGCTTCTACGAGCGCAAGGAAATCAAGGACGCGCTCGCCTACCTGCGGGTCCTGGTCAACCCGGACGACGACGTCAACCTGCGCCGCATCCTGAACGAGCCCAAACGCGGCATCGGCGACCGGGCCGAGGGCGCCGTGGCTTCCCTCGCACAGCGCGACCGGATCTCATTCATGGCCGCGGCCCGGCGCGCCGACGAGGCCCCCGGCATGGCCACCCGTTCCGTCAACGCGGTCCAGGGCTTCGTGAAACTTCTGGACGACCTCGCCGAGGTGGCCTCCGGTTCCGGCGCCGCCGCGGCCCTGGAGGCCGTCCTGGAACAGACCGGCTACCTCGCCACCCTTCGGTCCAGCACCGACCCGCAGGACGAGTCCCGGGTGGAGAACCTCGCGGAACTCGTCGCCGTCGTGCGTGAATACGAGCGCGACAATCCCGAGGGTACGCTCGAGGCCTTCCTGGAGGGTGTGTCCCTCGTCGCCGACGCCGACCAGATCCCGGACGCCCCGGCGGGCAGCCCCGACCAGCTGGCCGCCGCCGTCGCCGAAGCCAAGCGGCTCGGCGTCGTCACCCTGATGACCCTGCACACCGCCAAGGGGCTGGAGTTCCCGGTGGTGTTCCTGACCGGCATGGAGCACGGCCTGTTCCCGCACCAGCGCTCCGCCACCGACCCCAAGGAACTCGCCGAGGAACGCCGGCTGGCGTACGTGGGCCTGACCCGGGCACGGAAACGCCTCTACCTGACCCGCTCCGAGGTGCGCAGCATGTGGGGCCAGAGCCAGTACAACCCCGCCAGCCAGTTCATCGAGGAAATCCCCGCCGAGCTGGTCGAGTGGAAGCGCGAGGGCTCCACCCGCCAGGGCGGCGGCTGGGGCGGCGGAGGCTCCATCGGCTCCAGCCGGTACGGCGGATCCTTTTGGGGCGCCGGCACCGCCCGCGGGGCCGAGGCCAGCCCGTCCGCCGGCTTCAACGCTGACGTTCCTGCCGCCATCGCCAAGAACCGCGTGCAGCCGCAGAAGGAAATCGTCGCGGTCAGCGTGGGCGACAAGGTCAACCACACGAGCTTCGGCAACGGCACCGTGCTGGCCGTCGAGGGCGCGGGGGACAAAATGGTCGCGAAGGTGAAGTTCAGCATCGGCGAAAAGCGGCTCCTGCTCCGGTACGCCCCGCTGACCAAGCTCGACGCCTGAGCGGGTTCGACGCCTGCCCACGCCGGGACAGCGGGGCGGCATCCGACGACGGCGGGACACCAGGCGTCGGGGGCTGACGCCAGCGGCTGCCAGCGCCCCGCGTCCTTGCAGGCATAATGGAGCCCATGCGACGGACACTTCTGGGGATCCTGCCCGCCCTCATCCTGCTGGCGGCCACGGCGTGCACCGTCACGCAGAAGGACCCGGACTATGTCCCGCCCGCACCGCTGCCTGCCCTCGAGCAGCTCAAGCAGGCGCCTCTCGCGGACGCGGCCGCGTATGCCGTGGGCCAGGACATCCTCAGCTTTGTCACCGACGACCGGAACGTGGTCTGCTCCCTGACCTCGGCCCGCGGCGAGCACGTGAACCTGCCGTATGAGCAGAACGGCTACGCCGAACCCGCCAACAACAAACTGGCGACCGTCCCGGTGGCGCACTGCGAGCTGGCGGCCTACCCCGCGCCGGCCGCGAAGGACATCACGGACAACTGCGGCGGGACGGGCCTGGGCTACCTCGGCGGGGCCGCGCTGCTCACCCCGGAGCGCGCCGGCTACGGCGAATGCCGCTCCGGCGTCACACAGCAGGAAGCCGAATCCGGACCCCAGGGAAGCGGCAAGGGCCCCATATCCCAGCTCCCCGTCCTCGGCGAGGGACAAAACCTGGAGCGCAACGGACTGCGCTGCTCGGCCTACAATGGCGGAGTCGCCTGCGGAAACGTCTCCGCTGGCGTCGCATTCTTCGTGTCGCGCGAGAGTTACGAATTGATCTCCGACGCCGGAAAACCAGCCGCCCCGGGGCCTTCGGATGCTCCAAAAACCCCGTAATCTAGCGGTTTTTCTACGCTCCATAGAATAGTGTCCTTACTCACATAAGGGGTACTCTGGGGCGGGCCCCTCCCAAGGAAGGGCTAGAGTTCGAACGAGGAGCATTGCGCCGTGTGGCTCGTTTCCAAGCCAGTCGCAGGGTGCGTTTATTCCGCAGCCCGGTAACCGCGATAACGTGGGGTCCGGCTGTACAGAAACTACTTCGACGTAGAAGGACACTAAACCGTGGACCTGTTTGAATACCAGGCGCGCGATATGTTCGAGGCGCACGGTGTACCCGTGCTTGCTGGCATCGTGGCGCACACCCCTGAAGAAGCAAAGGCAGCCGCCGAGAAAATCGGCGGCGTAACTGTCGTAAAGGCGCAGGTCAAGGCCGGAGGCCGCGGCAAAGCCGGCGGCGTCAAGGTCGCCAAGACCGCTGATGAGGCGTTTGAACACTCCACCAACATCCTCGGGATGGACATCAAGGGTCACACCGTCCACCGCGTGATGATCGCCCAGGGCGCGGACATCGCCGAGGAATACTACTTCTCCGTTCTTCTGGACCGGGCCAACCGCAACTACCTGGCCATGTGCTCGGTTGAAGGCGGCATGGAAATCGAGCAGCTCGCCGTTGAGCGTCCCGACGCCCTGGCCAAGATCGCCATCGACCCGGCCGTCGGCATCGACCAGGCCAAGGCCGACGAAATCGTCGCCGCTGCAGGCTTCGCCGAGGAACTGCGCGGCAAAGTCGCCAGCGTCATCCTGAAGCTCTGGGACGTTTTCAAGAAGGAAGACGCCACCCTGGTGGAGGTCAACCCGCTGGTCCTGACCGGCGGCGGTGACATCGTTGCGCTCGACGGCAAGGTCTCCCTTGACGAGAACGCCGGCTTCCGCCACCCCAAGCACGCACACCTTGAAGACAAGGATGCTGCTGACCCGCTCGAGGCCAAGGCCAAGGCCCAGGACCTCAACTACGTCAAGCTGGACGGCTCCGTGGGCATCATCGGTAACGGTGCCGGCCTGGTCATGTCCACCCTCGACGTCGTTGCCTACGCCGGCGAGAACCACGGCAACGTCAAGCCCGCCAACTTCCTGGACATCGGCGGTGGAGCTTCCGCCGAGGTCATGGCAGCCGGCCTCGACGTCATCCTGGGCGACCCGCAGGTCAAGTCCGTCTTCGTCAACGTCTTCGGCGGCATCACCGCCTGTGACGCCGTCGCCAAGGGCATCGTCGGTGCACTGGCCGAGCTGGGCCACTCCGCGAACAAGCCGCTGGTAGTCCGCCTCGACGGCAACAACGTTGAGGAAGGCCGCCGCATCCTGGCCGAGGCCAACCACCCGCTGGTTACCCTGGCCGCCACCATGGACGAGGGCGCCGACAAGGCTGCCGAGCTCGCCAACGCAGCGAAGTAAGGGACTCGACTATGTCTATTTATCTGAACAAGGACTCCAAGGTCATCGTCCAGGGCATCACCGGCGGCGAAGGCACCAAGCACACCGCCCTGATGCTGAAGGCCGGCACCAACGTTGTCGGCGGCGTCAACGCCCGCAAGGCCGGCTCGACGGTCGTGCACGGCGACACCGAGATCACCGTCTTCGGCACCGTCAAGGAAGCCATGGCAGAGACCGGCGCTGACGTCTCCATCGTCTTCGTCCCCCCGGCATTCACGAAGGATGCCGTCGTTGAGGCCATCGAGGCCGGCATCGGCCTGGTCGTCGTCATCACCGAAGGCGTGCCGGTGCAGGACTCTGCCGAGTTCTGGGCCCTGGCACAGTCCACGGTCGACGCCAACGGCAAGCAGGTCACCCGCATCATCGGACCGAACTGCCCCGGCATCATCACCCCCGGCGAGGCCCTCGTTGGCATCACCCCGGCAAACATCACGGGCAAGGGCCCGATCGGACTCGTCTCCAAGTCAGGCACCCTGACCTACCAGATGATGTACGAACTGCGCGACCTGGGTTTCTCCACCGCCATCGGCATCGGCGGCGACCCGGTCATCGGCACCACCCACATCGATGCGCTCGAAGCCTTCGAAGCTGACCCGGAAACCAAAGCGATTGTGATGATCGGCGAAATCGGCGGCGACGCCGAAGAGCGTGCCGCCGATTACATCAAGGCGCACGTCACCAAGCCGGTTGTTGGCTACGTCGCAGGCTTCACCGCCCCGGAAGGCAAGACCATGGGCCACGCAGGCGCCATCGTCTCAGGCTCCGCGGGCACCGCCCAGGCCAAGAAGGAAGCCCTTGAGGCTGCCGGCGTCAAGGTCGGCAAGACGCCGTCCGAGACCGCCAAGCTCCTGCGCGAGGTCTTCGCAACCCTCTAGGGCCGAAGCACCACCAAGCACCAACACAACGCGGGGTCACCTACGGCCCGTCCCACTCGCTGGGATGGGCCGAAAGTGACCCCGCGTTGTTTGTTTAAGCACGACGGCGGCAGGCCACCTTCCCCGGGGAGGTGGCCTGCCGCCGTCGTGCTTTGCCGCCGTGCCGCCGTGCCGCTCTACCGCTCTACCGCTTTGCCGCTCTGCCGAGGCGGGGTCTCAGACTTTGGCGTCGGCGAGGAGTTCGTCGAGCCGCTCGTAGCCCTCGGACAACCCGCCTTCCATGCCGGACTGCGCCATCCCGTCGCGGGCCTCCATGCTGGGATAGACCCCGTGGGCCTTCAGCAGGGTGCGTCCGCCGTCCAGTTCCTCGAAGGCCAGGAACTCGATGCTGACGACGTCCGGGTAGCCGCCGAACTCGAAGGTCTGGATGGCGAACTCGTTCTCCCGGACCGTGTGGAAGACCCCGTTGAACGTGTAGGGCACGCCGTCCGGCCCGGTGTGGGTGTAGCGGTAGGTGCCGCCGGTACGGAAATCGTAGTGGTCGACGTCGATGGTGAGACCGCGCGGGCCAAGCCACTGGGCGATGAGCTCGGGGTCCTTGTGGGCCCGGAAGACATCGGCGACGGGAAAGTCGAACTCCCGTTCGAAATCGATGAATGGCAGGTTCTCCGGGACAGCTATTTTCAGGGCGTTGGTCATGGTGAGTCCTTTGCCTGGGTGCCGCGGACCGCGGCGTTTGATTGGAGCACAGCGTCAAGGCTGCGGAACTGCCCCTCGCGGACCAGCCGGTACTGGTCGATCCATGCGGTGAGCGCCTCCAGCCGTGCGGGATTCAGGTGGACGGGCCGGCGCTGGGCGTCACGGGTGCGCGTGACCAGCTGTGCCTGCTCGAGGACCTGGATGTGTTTCGAGACCGCCTGCTTGGTGATCGCGAAAGGTTCCGCCAGTTCATTTACGGTGGCCGGACCCCGGCTGAGCCGGGAGATGATGCGGCGGCGGACCGGGTCGGCGAGGGCCAGGAAGGCCGAGTCGAGCTGGTAGTCGTCGCGTTCGTCCACTGGGTGCCCCACACCTCCTTGTCGCTCCTAATCAACCTAAAGATTGATCAACCATATGGTTGTTTAAAGATAGAGCGAGGCCGGAAGCTACGCAAGGGGCATATCGCTCTGACGGCGGGAATGGGCACTGCGCCGCCGGGGAACACTTGGCGAACGTCGGGTTAACCGGGCGTCATACCGCCGGTTGGTGGCGGAATCATCCGGATACTGGAAGGCATGACTACCTTTACTCGTCGTCAAGTACTGCGATCAGCAGGAATCGCCGCCGTGGCCGGAACAATGGCCACCGGCGCTCCCGCGGACGCGGTTTCAGCCTCCCAAGCCGGCCCCTTTGGCCACGGGATCGCCTCAGGAGATCCCATGCCGGGGAGCGTGCTGCTGTGGACCCGCGTCACGCCCACCCCGGAATCATTACCCGGCAGCGGTGCCGGTCCGGACGTTTCCGTCCGCTGGGAAATTTCCGCCGATGCAGCGTTCACGAAAGTGGTGGCCCGCGGTACGGCCGCCACCGGCCCGGCCCGCGACCACACCGTGAAGGTTGTTGCAGGTCGGCTGCTGCCCGCCACGAGCTATTGGTACCGGTTCACGCTTGGGGCGGAGATCTCACCTGTAGGCCGCACCCGGACCGCACCGGCGGCGGGGGCGGTGGTGGACCGGTTGAAATTCGGGGTCGTTTCCTGCGCGAACTGGCAGGCGGGCTATTTCTCCTCCTACCGCCATCTGGCCGCTCGGGGCGACCTCGACGCCGTCCTTCACCTGGGGGACTACCTCTACGAGTACGCACCGGGGGACTATCAGGCCCGCGACGTGGTGGTCCGTCCCCACGATCCGGCCGTCGAGATGACCCGGCTGGGGCACTACCGCCGCCGTCATGCGCAGTACAAGACCGATCCCGACCTCCAGTCGCTGCACGCGGCGGCGCCGTTCATCGTGACCTGGGATGACCACGAATCGGCTAACGACGCCTGGCAGGGCGGTGCCGAAAACCACACCGAGGGCACCGAAGGCGTCTGGAGTGAGCGCTTCGCCGCCGCCCACCAGGCGTACGCCGAGTGGATGCCCGTGCGCTACGAGCCGGGCGGCCAGCTCTACCGTCGACTGGACTTCGGCTCCCTGGCCAGCCTGTCCATGCTGGATCTGCGCTCCTACCGTGACCAGCAGGCCGCCAACGGTGCGGATCCCTCCGTCAGCAGCCCCGCCCGCACCATCACGGGCGCCGCGCAGATGGACTGGCTGCTGGGCAACCTCGCGTCTGCGGGCCCGCAGTGGAAGCTGGTGGGCAACCCCGTTATGATTGCGCCCGTCCGCATTCCCTCGACCCTGAGCACCGCAGAGCTGGTCGGTGTGCAAAAGCTGATGGGCGGAACAACCATCAGCGGCGTGCCGTACAACGTGGACCAGTGGGACGGCTATGAGGTGGACCGCAACCGCGTGGTCCGCCACCTACGGGATAACGCCGTTAGGGACACCGTGTTCCTCACCGGCGACATCCACTCCGGCTGGGCCTGCGACATCCCCGCGGATCCGGCCACCTACCCGGCCACCGGAGATTCCGTGGCCGCGGAATTGGTCTGCACCTCTGTCACGAGCGACAACCTCGACGACATCCTGAACGTTCCGCCCCGGACTGGATCCGTCGCCGTCGAGAAGGCTATTAGGGCGGCCAACCCGCACGTCAAGTACCTGGATTTTGACTCGCACGGTTACTCCGTCCTGGAGGTAACAGCGGCCGGCGTCCGGATGGACTGGTATGTCCTCGCCGAACGCACCTCCGCCAACTCAGGCGCGACACTGTCCACATCATTCAATGTCCGAGCCGGCACCGGCAAGGTCGCGCAGGCGCAGGGAGGACTCCAGTGAGCCGTTCACCGCAGCAGGGCGCGCCCGCGGGAAAAAGCGCACCCGCCAGCAACAGCCTTTCGACGCCGGGACGCCGGCAGTTTCTGCAAATCGCCGCTGCCGGCGGGGCCGCCGTCATCCTTTCAGCAGCGTCGGGCACAGCCTGGGCTGCCCCGGCCGCGGGCCGGACCCGAAGCTACGTGCTGGTGGTGGACGGCTGCCGGCCGGATGAGATCACGCCCGCGCTCACGCCGAGGCTGGCTGCACTGCGCAATGCCGGTACCAATTTCCCTGCGGCACGCTCGCTTCCGGTGATGGAGACCATTCCCAACCACGTCATGATGATGACGGGGGTGCGCCCGGACCGGTCGGGCGTGCCGGCCAACGCCATCTTCGACCGGGCCGAAGGCGTGGTCCGCGACCTCGACCGGCCCGCGGACCTGCACTTCCCGACCCTGCTGGAGCGGCTGCAGGAGCGCGGTGTCACGACCGGATCGGTGCTCAGCAAGAAGTATTTGTACGGCATTTTCGGTGCCCGCGCCAGCTACCGGTGGGAGCCCCAGCCGGTGCTGCCGGTGACCGGCCATGCGCCCGACGCCGCCACCATGGACGCCCTGCTGGCGATGGTGAGCGGCCCGGACCCGGACTTTGTGTTCACCAATTTGGGCGACATCGACCGCGTCGGCCACTCAGACGTTTCCGGAACCACCTTGCGGGCAGCGCGTGAGACCGCCCTGGCGGGCACGGATCTGCAGGTGGGCCGTTTCATCGACCACCTGAAGAACACCGGCAAATGGGACTCCAGCGTGGTGATGGTGCTTGCCGACCATTCCATGGACTGGTCCATCCCCAGCAACCTCATCTCGATCAACCTCATCCTCCAGTCCCGTCCGGAGCTGCAGCGGAACATCACGATTGCCCAGAACGGCGGCGCGGACCTGCTCTACTGGACCGGCCCCGAGCCGGACCGTGCGGCCGGACTGGCCGCCGTCGAACAGTTGGTCAGCGCCCATGCGGGCGTGCTGTCGGTGAACAGACCGGCGGACCTCCGGCTGGGCGATGAGGCAGGGGACCTGGTGGCCTGCTGCCGTGCGGGCTGGCGTTTCTCTGATCCGTACGTGGCATCCAACCCCATCCCGGGCAACCACGGGCACCCCGCCTCGGAGCCAATTCCGTTCTTCGTCTCCGGCGGCAGCCCGCTGGTGGTGAAGGGGGCGGTGTCCTCCGAGCCGGCCCGGACCGCCGACGTCGCGCCGACCATCGGCGGGATCTACGGGCTGAAGCCCCCTGCTGGCGGCTACGACGGAACCGCACGGAGGTCCGCTCTCGCCGGGTAGCCCGGCTTGCCTCACCGGGCTCCCGACAAGTCCAACGCGGGGTCACATCGCGCCCATGCCAGGCCCCTGGCTGGGCGCGATGTGACCCCGCGTTGGTGTTTGGCGGAAGAATGTCTTGCACCCTACGCTCAAACTTTGTTAGTATGTCAGGACAAACTAATGAAGGAGTAGCGAGTGCCGCTCGTGCGAATCGACGTCAACCAGGGCCGGACCCCGGAGCAGCTCCAGGCGCTCAGTCGGGGAATCCACGACGCCATTGTGGCCGAATATGGCATTCCGGAGCGGGACTACTTCCATGTCCTGACCGAACATCCCACGGGGCAGATCCTGGCCCAGGATGCCGGCCTCGGCTTCGAGCGGACGCCGGATGTGGTGATGATTCAGATCTTCACTCAGACCGGGCGCAGCCAGGAGGCCAAGCAGTCGCTGTTTGCCGCCATTGCGGAACGGCTGGCCGCCATCGGGGTCGCCGGCGAGGATGTCTTCATCGGCTATGTCGAGAACACCGCGGGGGACTGGTCGTTCGGTTTCGGCCGGGCGCAGTACGTCACCGGCGAGCTGGGCGTGCCCAGCAAGTAGCCCGCAGGCATGCGCCGGCTGCCGCCAAAACGGCTGCGCCACGGGAGCATTCAGGCCCTCAGTGTCGAGTTGTAAATATGTCAGTACAAACCTTTGACAGTACATGGATTCTAGGGCAGAGTAGTGGATGTGGCCTGGCTCACGCCGGCTTCCTAAGCACCGAAGCTCAGGCTGCGCAAAGGTACCGAGTTCACACCAGAAAGGTCCGCGATCACCGTGACCCACGAACTGCTCACGATCGGGCGCATCAGCGTTGATATCTACCCGGACGACATCGGGGTGGATCTGGAGGATGTCTCGTCCTTCGGAAAGTACCTCGGCGGTTCTCCGTCCAACGTGGCGGTCGCTGCCGCCCGCCACGGCCGCCGCACCGCTGTCATCACCCGCACCGGCGACGACGCCTTCGGCCGCTACCTGCACCGCGAACTGCGGAAGTTCAACGTGGACGATTCGTTCGTCACCGCGGTCAAGGAATGGCCCACCGCAGTCACCTTCTGCGCGATCAAGCCGCCGGAGGACTTCCCGCTCTACTTCTACGGACGCTTCCCCACGGCCCCGGACCTGCAGATCAAGGCCGAGGAGCTGGACCTGGACGCCATCAGGGACGCCGGCATCTTCTGGTCCACCGTCACCGGCCTCTGCCAGGAACCCAGCCGCACCGCCCACCTCGCGGCCCACGAGGCGCGGCCCCGCACCGGACTGAAGCCGGGCCAGTTCACCATCCTGGACCTCGACTACCGGCCGATGTTCTGGGCCTCCGAACCTGAAGCCCGGAAACAGGTCGCCAGGATCCTCCCGCACGTCACCGTGGCCATCGGCAACGACAGGGAATGCGCCGTCGCCGTCGGCGAAGGCACTCCGGACGAGCAGGCGGACCGGCTGCTCGCCGCCGGCGTCGAGATCGCCGTCGTCAAGCTCGGCCCCGACGGCGTCATGGCCAAGACCCGCACCGAGCGCGTCGTCTCCGCCCCGGTGCCGGTGAAGACCGTCAACGGCCTGGGCGCCGGCGACTCCTTCGGCGGGGCGTTCTGCCATGGTCTGCTCTCCGGCTGGCCGCTCGCGCAGGTCCTGGACTTCGCCAACGCCGCCGGTGCGCTGGTTGCCTCCCGGCTGTCCTGCGCCGACGCGATGCCGACGCCGGAGGAAGTCACCGGCCTGCTCGCCGAACGCGGCCGTCTCGTGCCGGGCACCTACGCCACCGAAGGAGCGACCCTGTGAGTGTCAACCCCGCCGCCGCCGCCGCCCTCGCGGTGGACGATGATCCCCGCCGCTACGAACACCTGAGCATCATCCGGCTCGAGGACCCCGACGCGATCGCCCGCGCCGCGACGGCCCGCCGCCGCCACCCCGGCGTCAAGGCCGGCAAGCAGAACTTCATCGTCGCCGCCGACCACCCGGCCCGCGGGGCCCTCGCCGTGGGCAGTGACCCCGTGGCGATGGCCGACCGCCGCCAGCTCCTGGACCGGCTCCGGATCGCCCTGGCCAATCCCGACGTCGACGGCGTGCTGGCCTCCCCGGACATCATGGACGACCTGCTCCTGCTCGGCGCGCTCGAGGGCAAGCTGATCTTCGGCTCGATGAACCGCGGCGGGCTCTCCGGTCTGGTCAATGAACTCGATGACCGCTTCACCGGCCACACCGCTGCGGCCCTCGAGGCGCTGGGAGCCGACGGCGGCAAGATGCTCACGCGCATCTGCCTGGGCGACCCGGACACCGTCGCCACCCTGGAAGCCACCGCCAAGGCGATCGACTCCCTCGCCGGGCGCAAGCTCATCGCCATGGTGGAGCCGTTCCTGTCCATCTGGGAGAACGGCCGGGTCCGCAACGACCTCTCCACCAACGCCGTCATCAAATCCGTCGCGATCGCCGAAGGCCTTGGCTCCACCAGCGCCTATACCTGGATGAAGCTGCCGGTGGTGGCAGAAATGGAACGAGTCATGGCCTCCACCACCATGCCCACCGTGCTCCTGGGCGGGGACCCGGACAGCAGCCAGGACGACGTCTTCGCGAGCTGGGAAGCAGCCCTCGCGCTGCCGGGCGTCCAGGGACTCACCGTAGGCCGGACCCTGCTCTACCCGCAGGACGGCGACGTGGCCGGTACCGTGGCAACCGCCGCGTCGCTGCTGCACCACACCACATCCGCCCGCACCGCATCCACCCGCGCCGCAGAAGTATCGGAGTAACGTCCCATGGGAACCAGAACTGCCTCAGGAACACGCAGAATGACCGTCGCGCAGGCGGTCGTGGAATACCTGTCCCAGCAGTACACCGTCGATTCGATCGGCGGCCAGGACTTCCGGGAACGGCTGATCCCGGGCACCTTCGGGATCTTCGGCCACGGCAACGTCGCCGGCGTCGGGCAGGCCCTCAAGCAGTACCAGCAGCTTGATCCGACGATCATGCCGTACTACCAGGGCCGGAACGAACAGGCCCAGGCGCACCAGGCCGTCGGCTACGCCCGGCACACCCGGCGCCGGCAGACCTTCGCGATCAGCACCTCGATCGGGCCGGGTTCCTCGAACCTGCTCACCGGCGCTGCGCTGGCCACCACCAATCGGCTGCCCGTGCTCCTGCTGCCGAGTGACACCTTCGCCACCCGCGCCGCTGACCCCGTGCTGCAGCAGCTCGAGCAGCCCCACGGCTACGACATCACGGTCAATGACGCGTTCCGTCCGCTGTCGAAGTTCTTCGACCGCGTGACCCGGCCCGAGCAGCTGTTCTCCGCGTTCCACCACGGCCTGCGGGTGCTGACGGACCCGGCCGAGACCGGCGCCGTGACCATCTCGCTGCCCCAGGACGTCCAGGCCGAGGCCTTCGACGTGCCCGGGGAATTCCTCGCCGAACGCGAATGGCGGATCCGCCGCCCGGACGCCGACCACGAGGACATCCGCCGGGCCGCCGACGCGATCCGTGCCGCCAAGCGCCCGCTCATCATCGCCGGCGGCGGCGTCCTCTACGCTTACGCCAACGAGGAGCTCGCGAGGTTCGTCGAGCTGACCGGCATCCCGGTGGGCAACACCCAGGCCGGCGTCGGCGTCCTGCCCTGGGACCACCAGTTCTCCCTCGGCGCGATCGGCTCCACCGGCACGACGGCGGCCAACGCGATCGCCGCCGACGCGGACCTGATCATCGGGATCGGCACGCGTTATGAGGATTTCACCACCGCGTCCCGGACCGCGTTCCAGAACCCGGACGTGTTGTTCATCAACATCAACGTCGCCGCGATCGACGCCTACAAGCACGGCACGTCCCTGCCGATCGTCGCGGACGCCCGCAAGGCCCTGGTCAAGCTGAATCAGGCCCTGGGCGGCTACCGGGTCGGCGCGGACCTGGAGCAGCGGATCGCGGCCGAGAAGACCCGCTGGGACGCCACCGTGGACGAGGCCTTCGACACCCGCAACACCGGGCTGCCGGCGCAGAACGAGATCATCGGCGCCACGAGCCGGGCCATGGACGCGCAGGACGTGGTCATCTGCGCCGCCGGGTCCCTCCCGGGTGACCTGCATAAGATGTGGCGCGTCCGGGACCCGTTCGGGTACCACGTCGAATACGCCTACTCCTGCATGGGCTACGAAATCCCCGGCGGCCTCGGCGTCAAGCGCGCGGCGCTGGCCGAAGCCGGCAGGGGAGGGGCGCAGCGCGACGTCGTTGTGATGGTGGGGGACGGTTCCTACCTCATGATGCACACCGAACTGGTCACCGC
Organism: Pseudarthrobacter linnaei; assembly: GCF_055412825.1. Lineage (NCBI taxonomy): Bacteria > Bacillati > Actinomycetota > Actinomycetes > Micrococcales > Micrococcaceae > Pseudarthrobacter > Pseudarthrobacter linnaei. Next base: position 72,248 of record NZ_JBVAYX010000007.1, on the reverse strand, counting down.
CGTCGCCGAACGGATCAAGCTGATCGTGGTCCTGATCCAGAACCACGGCTACGCCTCGATCGGCTCGCTCTCCGAATCCCTTGGCTCGCAGCGGTTCGGTACCCAGTACCGCGCCCTGGACGAGGCCCAGCACAGCTTCGACGACGGCGAGCGGCTCCCGGTGGACCTGGCCCTGAACGCCGAAAGCCTCGGCGTGAAGGTGATCCGGATCGAACCGGGGGAGAAGGTCATCGCGGAAATAGAACAGGCCGTCCGCGACGCCAAAGCGGCGCCCGAACGCGGCGGCCCGATCCTCATCCACGTCGAATCCGACCCGCTGCTGGACGCCCCCAGCTCCGAGTCCTGGTGGGACGTCCCGGTCTCCCAGGTCTCCGAGCTCGACTCCACGAAACAGGCCTTCCAGACCTACGTCGACCACAAGAGCCGCCAGCGCAAGCTGCTCGGCTGACCCGGCTCCCGAAGCCCTCCCAGATACCAACCCCCAAGGACATTCCCATGACCACCCTCACCACCACCAAAACCATCCACCACTTCATCAACGGCGTCGAGTCCGCAGGCGTTGGCACCCGCACCCAGCCCGTCTACAACCCCGCCACCGGCGCCGTCACCGCAGAGCTGCGGCTGGCCAACCGGGCGGACCTGGACGCCACCGTCGCCGCGGCCCGCGCCGCCGCCGATTCCTGGGGCGACATCTCCCTCGCCAAGCGCACCGGTGTGCTGTTCAAATTCCGCGAACTCGTCGCGGCCCACGTCGATGAACTCGCCGAACTGATCACCGCCGAGCACGGCAAGGTCCTCTCCGACGCCAAGGGCGAAATCGGCCGCGGCCTGGAGGTCATCGAATTCGCCTGCGGCATCCCGCAGCTACTCAAGGGCGACTACTCGGACCAGGTCTCCACCGGCATCGACGTGTTCTCGTTCCGCGAACCGCTCGGCGTCGTCGCCGGAATCACGCCCTTCAACTTCCCGGTTATGGTGCCGCTGTGGATGGCGCCGATGGCGATCGCCACCGGCAACGCCTTCATCCTCAAGCCCTCCGAGCGGGACCCCTCCGCCTCGATGCTGCTGGCCAAGCTGTGGAAGGACGCGGGCCTGCCCGACGGCGTCTTCCAGGTCCTGCACGGCGACAAGGAAACCGTCGAAGGCCTCCTGACCCACCCGGACGTGGACGGCATCTCCTTCGTCGGCTCCACCCCGATCGCCCAGTACGTCCACGAGACCGCCACCAAGCACGGCAAACGCGTCCAGGCCCTGGGCGGGGCGAAAAACCACGCCATCATCATGCCCGACGCAGACCTCGACAACGCCGCGGACCACCTCGCCGCCGCCGCCTTCGGCTCCGCCGGGGAACGCTGCATGGCCATCTCCGTCGCCGTCGCCGTCGGCGAGGCCGCCGACCTGCTGGTCAAGAAGGTCGAAGAACGCGCCCTCGCCGTCAAGGTCAACAACGGCACCGTGCCCGACTCCGAAATGGGCCCGGTCATCACCCCGGCGTCCAAGGACCGCATCGTGCGGATCGTCACCGAAGCCGAAGCCGCGGGAGCTGCGATGGTGGTGGACGGCCGCGACCTCGTTGTCCCCGGCCACGAGGACGGCTTCTGGGTCGGCCCCACCGTCCTGGACCACGTCAAGACCGAAATGACCGCCTACAGCGAGGAAATCTTCGGACCCGTCCTCGTCGTCGTCCGCGTCGAGGACCTGGACGCCGGCATCGCGCTGATCAACGCCAACCCCTACGGCAACGGCACCGCCATCTTCACCTCCTCCGGCGCGAACGCCCGCAAGTTCCAGCGCTCCGTCACCGTGGGCATGATCGGCATCAACGTGCCGCTGCCCGTCCCGGTGGCGTACCACTCCTTCGGCGGCTGGAAGGCCTCGCTCTTCGGCGACAAGCACATGTACGGCCCGGAGGGAGTGTCCTTCTACACCCGCGGCAAGGTGGTCACCTCACGCTGGCCCGAACCCACCCACGCCTCCGGCGCCTCCTACAATTTCCCGTCCAACTAGTCCCCACCGCCTCCCTAGCCTCGCAAGCTCGGCCAGGGGACCCTGGCGGCGTGGGCCCACCCGACTACTACCCACCATCGACTGCTCCGCAACCGCCGTTTTGAGCGTCCAAAACGGCACCTGCGGAGCAATCGATGAGAAGGAATGGCAATGACTGAGAACAAGCTGATTATCGGCACCGCGCCGGACTCCTGGGGCGTCTGGTTCGCGGATGACCCCAAGCAGACCCCGTGGGAACGCTTCCTCGACGAAGTCGCCGAATCCGGTTACAAATGGATCGAGCTCGGCCCCTACGGCTACCTCCCCACCGACCCCGCCCGGCTCGCCGAGGAGCTCAAGGCCCGCGACCTGCAGATCTCGGCCGGCACCGTGTTCACCGCCTTTCACCGCGGCCTGGACCAGTGGGAAACCGCGTGGGAACCGGCCCGCAGGGTCGCCGAACTCACCGCCGCGATGGGCGGGGAACACATCGTGGTCATCCCCGCGATGTGGCGCGACGACGTCACCGGCGAGGCGGTGGAAAGCGGCGAACTCACCGAAAAGGCGTGGACCGACCTCTTCGCCGGGCACAACCGCCTCGGCAAGACCCTGCTGGAGGACTTCGGCCTGAAGCAGCAGTTCCACTCCCACGCAGACTCCCACGTCGGCGCGCAGGAGGACATCGAGACCCTGCTCGCCGCCACGGACTCCAAGTACCTCAACCTGTGCCTGGACACCGGGCACGCCGAGTACTGCGGCGCCTCCAGCCTGGAGCTGATCAAGAACTACCCTGACCGGATCGGCTACCTGCACCTCAAGCAGATCAACCCGGACATCCTCCGACGAGTCAACGAGGAAAACATGACCTGGGCCGCCGCCAACCTGGCCGGCGTGATGACCGAACCGCCGAACGGACTGCCGGACCTGCGCGCCGTCATCGAGGCCGTCGAGGCGCTGAACCGGCCGATCTTTGGCATCGTGGAGCAGGACATGTACCCCGTGGCCTTCGACGTCCCGATGCCGATCGCCAAGCGCACCCGGAACTACCTGCTTTCCTGCGGCTCCCGCACCGCCGTCAACTAGACGTCAACCAGAACTGAGGACAAGACCATGACCAAGACCCTCCGCGTAGCTGTCATCGGCGCCGGCCGTATGGGCGCAGACCACATCCAGCGGCTCAACACCCGCATCCACGGCGCGGAAGTTGCCGCCGTCGTCGACGTCGACCTGCCCCGTGCGCAGGCCGCCATCGAAGGCATCCCGGGCGCCGTCGCCCTGGCCGACGCCGACGAGGCGCTGAACAACGGCGACGTCAACGCTGTGCTGATCGCCACCCCCGGCTTCCTGCACGAGGACATCCTGCTCAGGGCGATCGCCAAGGACATCCCGATCCTCTGCGAGAAGCCGCTCACCCCCGACGCCGAGACCTCCTGGAAGATTGTCGAGGCCGAGCAGAAGCTGGGCCACCAGCGCATCCAAGTCGGCTTCATGCGCCGCTTCGACGCCGAATACGCCGCCCTTGGAAAGATCATCAGCGACTCCGAACTCGGCGAGCTGCTGATGCTCCACCACCAGCACCGCAACCCCACCACCCCGCCCGGATTCACCAACGAGATGCTGATCAACGACTCCGTGGTCCACGAATTCGACGCGATCCGCTACTTTACCGGCGAGGAAATCACCTCCGTCCAGGTCCGCCTCGGCAAGGCCACCCGGAACGCACCGGCCGGCCAGCACGACCCGCAGCACGTGCTGATCGAAACCGAATCCGGCGTCCTTGCCGACGTCGAGATCTACGTCAACGCCAAGTTCGGCTACGAGGTGGCCACGCAGGCCTCCTTCGAGGACGGCGTTGTCAGCATCGGCGGGGACCAGGGCCCGTACACCCGCAGCAACGGCCGCTGGGGCGGGACCGTCACCCCGGGCTTCGAGGAGCGTTTCGGCGCCGCCTACGACGTCGAGATCCAGTCCTGGGTGGACGCTGCCCTGCGCGGTGAAATCGGCGGCCCGACGGCCTGGGACGGATACGCCACCGCCGCCTGCTGCGAGGCCGGTGTCGAGGCGCAGAAGACCGGCGAAAAGGTCGCCGTGAAGCTGAATGCCAAGCCTGACCTCTACCGCTAGGACGAACGTGTTGGGGGCCGCGGCCCCCTCCCGTTCCGTCCCGTCCCACGCACACCCTGACTGATCCACAATGGAGTGTCCTACGTGAAAATCGCACTTGACCCAACGCCCTTCCACCACTCGCACAGCCTGCTGGAGTTTCCCCGGGTGGTGGCGGACCTCGGCTACAAGTACATGCAGATGACCCCGCACGCCGATTTCATCCCGTTCTACAACCACCCCAAAGCCGATGACGAACTGGTGGGCCAGCTGGCCAGGGCCTGCAAGGACGCCGGGATCGAAATCGCCTCGGTCCTGCCGGTGCTGCGCTGGTCCGGCCCGGATGAGGACGCCCGCGAAGCGGCCGTCCGGTACTGGAAGCGTGCCATCCAGATCGCCGTGGACCTCGGCGTCAGCACCATGAACACCGAATTCAGCGGACGCCCCGAGAAGGCGGAGGAATCCGAGCGCGCGTTCTACCGCTCCATGGAGGAACTCCTGCCGATCATCGAACGCGTTGGCATCGACCTGCTGATCGACCCGCACCCGGACGACTTCGTCGAGGAGGGCCTGGCCGCGATCCGGGTGATCCGCGGCCTGAACTCCAAAAACGTCGGCCTGGTCTACGTCGCCTCGCACAGCTTCCACATGCAGAACGCGCCACTGGACATCATGCGCGCCGCGGGGGACAAGCTCCGCCTGGTCCACGTCGCGGACACCATGGACCACCACGCCTCGCACGGGCTGCGGTACATCACCAACCCGCCCGGAAACCCGGTCCGGGTGCACCAGCACCTGAAAATCGGCGACGGCGACGTCAACTGGGACGAGTTCTTCGGCGGTCTCAAGGAAATCGGCTTCCTCGACCGGGAGGACACCGTGATGGTCTCCAGCGTCTTCGCCGAGGACGACAACGCCGCCGAGGTCTCCCGCTACCAGCTGGACACGATGAACAACTACATCGAAAAAGCCCGGTAGCGGCCGCCACCGCATAGCGGTATCAGCACAAAGCCCTGCCCCGCGGTTCCACGCGGGGCAGGGCTGTGTTCTTGTCCGGAAACCGGGCGGCGCTACACGTGCGCGTGCAGCTTCGGGAGCGCGTCAACCAGGGGCGCCAGTTCCGGCACCTCCTGCGCCTCGGCCAGCGCACGCTCCAGCGTGGCGTCATGGCTGGGCCGGGCCTCCTCCAGCAGGTTGATGCCGCTGGGCGTGAGTTCGGTGTAAATCCCGCGGCGGTCATCGGCGCACAGGATCCGGGTCAGCAGGCCGCGGTCCTCCAGCCGGTTGACCAGCCGTGTGGTGGCGCTGGCACTCAGCGCGGTGGCGCGCGCCAGCTGCTGCATCCGCATGTGCCAGCCGTCCTGGCGGCTCAGCGCATCCAGCACGGTGTACTCCACGACGGACAGTTGCGCCACAGCCTGCAGCGAGCGCTCCAGCTCCGCCTCGATCAGTCCGTGCAGGGCCGCCAGAGTCCGCCAGCCTTGTGCCCGGACCTCGACGGCGTCGTCCTTGATGCCCATCAGTTCTTCCCTTCAGATCAGCCCGTCCTGCCCCGAAAACCCCGGAACGTAGACAGTCCACAAATTAGTTGCTTGCGCGGCATAGTTGCTTGTGCAACAATAAACAACGCGTCTGCAACTAATAGCTTACGCTTCGCTTTTCTTTCCGTACAGTTTTGAAGGAGCTCTTCCATGCCAATCGGCCTGATAGCACTCGCCCTCGGCGGGTTCGGGATCGGACTCACCGAATTCGTCATCATGGGCCTGCTGCCGGAAGTGGCCGCGGACTTCCAGGTCAGCGAGGCCATGGCGGGCTGGCTCATCTCCGGCTACGCGCTCGCCGTCGTCGTTGGGGCCCTGCTCCTGACCGCCGCCGTGACGCGCTTCGAGCGCAAGCCCGTGCTGGCCGTGCTGATGGTGCTGTTCATTGCCGGCAACCTGGTCTCCGCCGTTGCGCCCGACTACTTGCTGATGATGATCGGCCGCATCATCGCGGCACTCGCGCACGGCGCGTTCTTCGGCATCGGCGCGGTGGTCGCCGCCAGCATGGTCGCCCCCAGCAAAAAAGCCGGCGCGATCGCCATTATGTTCACCGGGCTCACGGCTGCCAACGTCCTGGGCGTTCCCTTCGGTACGATGCTGGGCCAGGCCGCCGGCTGGCGGTCCACCTTCTGGGCGATCACGGGCATTGGTGTGCTCGCTCTGGTCGGCATCGTCACCCTGGTTCCGAAAGCCGAATCGGGCCAGGCAGGCGATGGTTCTGCCTCCGGTTCTGCCTCCGGCGGGCTGCGCGGGGAACTGCGTGCTTTCCGCTCCGGCCAGGTCTGGCTTTCCATTCTGGTCACAATCCTGGGCTACGGCGGCATGTTCGGCGCCTTCACCTACATCGCCTTCACCCTCACCGAGGTCACCGGGTTCTCCGCCTCCACCGTGCCGTGGTTGCTCATCCTCTTCGGCGTGGGCCTCTTCATCGGCAACACCGTGGGCGGTAAAGCGGCGGACCGGAACGTGGACCGCACCCTGCTCGTGGCGCTCGCCGTGCTGGTGGTAGTCCTCGTGGTCTTCGCCCTCACCGCCGCCAGCCAGCCGATGACCATCGCCTCAATGGTGCTGCTGGGCGGCTTCGGCTTCGCCACGGTCCCCGGGCTGCAGATGCGCGTCATGAAGTACGCCACGACCGCCCCCACCCTGGCCTCCGGCGCCAACATCGGAGCCTTCAACGTGGGCAACGCGCTCGGCGCATGGATGGGTGGCGTGACCATCACCGCCGGCCTCGGCTACACCTCACCCATCTGGGCCGGCGCCGGGATCACCCTGCTGGGCCTGGGCGTTATGGTGTTCGCGGCGGGGGCCGCGAAGCGGCACGACGCCGGACGCGACGGCGGGCAGGCCGCCGGGCACGACGGCGGCGCCGGTGTGGACGGCGAGCGGGAACGTGTGGAGCTCCAGCGGGCCTAGCGGCGACGATCGCATGGTGGATTCTAACGACGTCGACGGCGGCCCCCCGGCTGCCGTCGTCGTCGTCGTTTGTGGACGCCGGTCCCCGCCCCGCACAACCCGCGCGAACCGGCGATTCTTTACGCCCGCGATGGCCTTAATTACGTGATTACATCCTAATGTCAGGACAAACTATTGACATGCGTGAGCTAAATCACCATGATCGAAGTAGGCATTATTCCGGCGGCTGCAAGGTAGCAGCCCGGAGCTGAAATCAAAGGAGATTCACGGTGGCTAAATTTTCCTGGCGCAAGGCGACCCTGGTGGCGGCGGTTGTGCCCATGCTGGCAATGAGTGCATGTTCAAGCACCGGCGGAAAGCCCGCGGATTCCGGCAACGCGGCCGGCGGCGGTCAGGTCGCCACGACGGAGCGGATGAAGATTGCCCTGATTACCCACGCCGCAGCAGGGGACACCTTCTGGGACATCGTTCGCAAGGGCGCCGAGGAGGCATCGGCGAAGGACAACGTTGAGCTCCTTTACACGTCCGATCCCGAAGCCGGGCGTCAGGCCCAGCTCATCCAGCAGGCTATCGACCAGAAGGTCGACGGCATCGCGGTCACGCTCGCCAAGCCCGAAGCCCTAAAAGACGCCCTGCAGAAGGCTACCGACGCGGGAATCCCGATCGTCAGCCTCAACGCCGGCGAATCGGTCGCCACCCAGCTGGGGGCTTTCACGCACTTCGGTTCCAACGAGCAACTCGCCGGAGAGGCCGTCGGTGCGAGGCTCGCGGCGGAGAACTTCAAACATCCGGTCTGCGTGATCCAGGAGCAGGGCCACGTCGGACTTGAAGCACGTTGCGCCGGTGTCAAGGCGAAGGTGCCTGGAACGGAGATCCTCTACGTCGAGGGCAAGGACATGACCTCCGTCCAGTCCACCGCGACAGCCAAGCTTCAGGCGACCAATGATGCCGATGTCATCATCGGCCTCGGCGCCCCCATCACCCTGACTCTCCTCAAGTCGGTCACGGACGCCGGCAGCTCTGCCAAGGTTGCAAGTTTCGACCTGAACGCGGATCTCGCCCAGAAGATCGTGGATGGTGCAGTTCTGTTTACCGTGGACCAGCAACCGTGGCTGCAGGGCTACGGAGCCGTTGACGCGCTGTGGCAGAACAAGCGCGGAGGATTCAGTATTGGCGGCGGCCAGTCGGTCCTCACCGGACCGAGCCTCGTTGACAAGTCAAATGCGGCCGAGGTCCTGACCTTCGCCCAGCAGGGTATCCGCTAACAGCCCGCTGGCCGGGCTGGTCAAGGCCTGCCCGGCAGCAAGGAGATCTATCATGACCATGACCCAAACCAAGACAAAGTCACCGGCGCCCGATGAGCGCGTCGCCAAGCGCAGTCCGTTCCAGAAGCTTCTCGGACGTCCCGAGGTCGGTGCCCTGGTGGGCGCGATCGTCCTCTTCATCTTCTTCGCGGCGGTTTCCCCGACCTTCACCCAGCCCAGCGCCCTGGCGACCATTCTGTACGGCAGTTCCACCATTGGGATCATGGCCGTGGGGGTGTCCTTGCTGATGATCGGCGGGGAGTTCGACCTTTCCACCGGTGTGGCCGTGATCTCCTCGGCGCTGACGGCGTCGATGTTCAGCTGGTACTTCAGCACGAACGTCTGGGTCGGTGTCCTCCTGGCCCTGGTGGTGTCGCTGGGCATTGGCTACATCAACGGATGGATCCTGATGAAGACCAAATTGCCCAGCTTCATCGTCACCCTGGCCACTTTCCTGATGCTGACCGGCCTGAACCTGGGCCTGACCCGCCTGATCGGCGGCTCGGTGTCCTCCCCGTCGATCTCCAACATGGACGGCTTCGCCTCGGCTCGGGCGGTGTTCGCCTCCTCGGTGTCCATCGGCGGCGTCGATGTCAAAATTACGGTGTTCATCTGGATCGCGCTCGTCGCGGTGGCCACCTGGGTGCTGATGCGTACCCGGGTCGGGAACTGGATCTTCGCCGTCGGCGGGGACGAGAACGCGGCCCGCGCCGTGGGCGTGCCGGTCAAGGCCACCAAGATCGGCCTGTTCATGGGCGTGGGGTTCTGCGGCTGGATCCTGGGCATGCACAACCTCTTCGCCTTCGACACCGTGCAGTCCGGTGAAGGCGTGGGGAACGAGTTCCTCTACATCATCGCCGCAGTCATCGGCGGCTGTCTCCTGACCGGCGGCTACGGTTCGGCGATCGGCGGCGCGATCGGCGCGTTCATCTTCGGCATGGCCAACAAGGGCATCGTCTATGCGCAGTGGAATCCGGACTGGTTCAAGTTCTTCCTGGGCCTGATGCTGCTGCTGGCCACCATCGTCAACCTCATCGTCAAGCGCCGCGCGGAACTCAAGTAAAGGGGCTTAGAGAAATGAATGCCAAAGAAATCGACCAGCAAACGCTGCTCCAGAACGAAAAAGACCCCCTCACCCACACCCCCGTCCACCTGCTCTCCCTCGAGGGCGTCGGCAAGCACTACGGCAACATCATCGCCCTCTCCGACGTCACGATGGCCGTGGACAACGGCCGCGTCACCTGCGTCCTGGGCGACAACGGCGCCGGCAAATCCACGCTGATCAAGATCATCGCCGGCCTGCACCAGCACGACGCCGGGGTCATGAACATCATGGGCGAGGAACGGAAATTCTCCTCCCCCCGCGACGCCCTGGACGCCGGTATCGCGACCGTCTACCAGGACCTCGCCGTCGTCCCGCTGATGCCGATCTGGCGGAACTTCTTCCTCGGCTCGGAACTGACGTCCGGCTTCGGCCCGTTCAAGAGCATGGACGTCGAGCAGATGAAGGAGATCACGCTCAAGGAACTGGCCGAGATGGGCATCGACCTCCGCGACGTGGAACAGCCCATCGGCCAGCTCTCCGGCGGTGAACGCCAGTGCGTCGCGATCGCCCGGGCCGTGTACTTCGGCGCGAAGGTCCTGATCCTGGACGAGCCCACTGCGGCCCTGGGCGTGAAGCAGTCCGGCGTGGTGCTCCGCTACATCCTGCAGGCCCGCGACCGCGGCCTCGGCGTCATCTTCATCACCCACAACCCGCACCACGCTTTCCCCGTCGGCGACCGGTTCCTGCTGCTCAAACGCGGCAAGTCGATCGGCTACTACGACAAGAAGGACATCACCCTCGACGAGCTCACGGCGCAGATGGCCGGCGGTGCTGAACTCGCAGAACTCGCCCACGAACTCGAACAGCTCGGCGGCCACGGCGACGTGGTCAAGGAAGTCCAGGGCGAAGTGGCCGGGGTGGCGCAGACGACCGGCAAGACCTACTAGCAGCCCCGGGGGAGCAGGGCCGCCCGACCGGGCACGGCCCTGCTCTTTCCTGCGCAGGGCTTTCCTTCGCCGGCGTCCTGCGCCGGCCGAGCCGCTGCGCGGAGACCTCGGTCCCGCAGCGGACCGGCTCCACCCTCACAAAGTTGTGAACAATCGAAAGGACAAGCCCATGGCTTACCTGAAGCGGGACTCCGCCGACCTTCCCCTGCCCGTGCGGATCGGGCTCATCGGCTCGGGCTGGATGGGCGCCTTCCACGCCGAGAGCATCGCCCGCAGGGTCCCCGGCGCCGAGCTCGCGGCCATCGCTGACCCCAACGTGGAGTCCGCCGCGGCGCTCGCCTCCGTCCTGGGCGCCGGCAAGGTGACGGCCGACGCCGCCGACATCCTGGCCGACCCGGAGATCGACGCCGTAATCATCGCAAGCCCGGCGCGCTTCCACTCCTCGCTAATCGCCCAGGCCGCCGCCGCCGGAAAGCACGTGTTCTGCGAGAAGCCCGCCGGCCTGGGGCTCGACGAGCTCGATGCCGCCCTGGCCGCCGTGGAGGCCGGCGGCGTGCACTTCCAGATTGGCTTTAACCGCCGGTACGCGGAGGACTTCCGGGCCGCGAAGAAGGACCTCGCCGCCGGCATCGCGGGGTCGCCGCAACTGTTGCGCTCACTGACCCGGGATCCGGGCACGGGAAGCATTCCAAACGCGGCCAGGGTCCCGGCGGGGACCGTCTTCCTGGAAACCCTGATCCACGACTTCGACACCCTGAACTGGTTCAACGAAGGCGCCGAACCGGTGGAGGTCTACGCCATTGCCGACGCGCTGGTGGAACCCGGACTGCGCGACCAGGGCTTCCTGGACACGGCAGTGGTGACCATCCGCTACAGCAACGGTGCCATCGCGGTGGCCGAGGCAAACTTCAGCGCCCTCTACGGCTACGACATCCGCGGGGAAGTCTTCGGCTCCAAAGGCATGGTGCAGGCCGGGCGGGCCACGGAAACCGCGGCCCGCCGCTACACCGCCGACGGGATGTCGGCCGACACGCCGCGGCTTAACGTCGAGCTCTTCCGGCAGGCCTACACGGACGAACTCGTCGACTTCACCGACGCCGTGCGCGCGCGCCGGGACGGTACGGCGCCGTCGTCGACCGCTTACTCGCTGACGCCCGGCGCAGCGGATGCCCGGCGCGCGCTGGCCGTGGCGCTGGCCTGCATCGAATCGGTCAAGCGCGGCACTCCGGTGGCCGTCAATACAGTCACCGTGAGCACGGTGGCCGTCAACACAGTGCCCGTCAACACGGTCGCCGTCAACAAGACGGCAGTCCTCTGATGCGCCTGGCCGTCTGCGCCGAAATGGTCTTCACCGAGTTGCCGTTCACGGAACGGGTGCGCCGGATCCACGAGGCCGGCTTCGACGTCGAACTCTGGGATTCGCGGACCAAGGACATCGGCGCGCTCAAGGCCACCGGGGCCGTGTTTTCCTCCATGACCGGGTATACCTCCGGCAGCCTGGTGGATCCCGACACGGCGGACGAGGTGGTGCGGACGGCGGAGTCGCTCATCCCGACCGCCCTGGAGCTGGGTCTAAGCCGGATGGTGGTGCATCCGGCGGAACTCATCGACGGCCAGGCGGCCCGACCGGTCTACCGGTCCAGCGGCCACATGTGGACCACCGGTGCCCGGACCCTGGAACGGCTCGGCAGGCTCGGCGAAAAATACGGGGTGACGTTCTGCCTCGAGAACCTCAACACCATCCTCGACCACCCCGGCATCCCGCTCGGCCGCGCCAAGGACACCCTGGCGCTCGTGCAGGCCGCCGGGCACCCGAACGCCAGGCTCATGCTTGACCTGTACCACGCCCAAATGGGGGAGGGGAACCTGATCGAGCTCGTCCGGAGCGCCCTGCCGTACCTCGGCGAAATCCAGGTGGCGGATGTTCCGGGGCGCTGCGAACCCGGGACCGGGGAAATCAACTACGCTGCCGTCGCCCGCGTCCTCGCGGAGGCCGGCTACGACGGGACCGTGGGCATGGAAGCCTGGGCAAGCGGCGACAGCGACGCGGCACTGGCGGCCTTCCGCGCGGCATTTACCGTGCCCGCACTACACACGAAAGTAGGAGTATGAAAAACGTCATCCTGGGACTGGTCGGGGTGGGGCGGATCGGCGTCATGCACGCCAACAACATCGCCGCGCTCAACGGCGTCCTCAATCCGCAGGGCATCAATGTCCGGCTCCGGCTCACGGACGTCGCCGCGGACCACGCCCGGGGCATAGCTGCCGGGCTCGGTGCCGAGTTCCTGCCCTCCGTTGAGGCGCTCCTCGCGTCCGGGCTGGACGGGCTCGTCATCGCCACCGGAACCGGGACCCACCCGGAGCTGATCAAAGCCGGGGTGGACGCCGGCATCCCGGTGTTCTGCGAGAAACCCGTCGCCCTGAACGTGGCGGACGCCCTGCCTGTGCTCGACTACATCCGGGATCGGAACGGCGTCGTCCAGATCGGCCACCAGCGACGTTTCGACGCCGGATACCAGGAAGCCCGGCGCGCCTACCAGGCCGGGGAACTGGGCTGGATCCACTCGCTGCGCGCCGTCACCTGCGATATGGCGCCGCCGCCGGTCGAGTTCCTGGCCAGTTCCGGCGGGCTGTTCCGGGACTGCTCGGTCCACGACTTCGACATCCTGCGCTGGCTCACCGGCCGGGAAATCGTCGAGGTCTACGCCCGGGGCTCCAACAACGGGGACCCGGCGATCGGGGAGGCCGGCGACGTGGACACCGCCCTCGCGCTGGTGACCTTCGACGACGGCACCGTGGGAACCGTCTCGGCCACGCGCTACAACGGGGCGGGCCACGATGTGCGGCTGGAAATCCAGGGCTCCCGGAGCTCGCTCATGGTCGGCCTGGACGACAAAGCGGCGCTGGCCTCGGCCGAAGCCGGGGTCTCCTTCCCGGCAGGGGAGCCGCACCGGACCTTCGCCGAACGGTTTGAGACGGCCTACCGGTCCGAGATGGCTGCCTTCGTCGAGCTGATCCTGGGCCGCCGGGATAACCCCTGCAGGCCGGAGGATGCCGTGGCCGCCTCCCGCGTGGCCGATGCCGCCCAGGAATCCCTGGCGACCGGTGTGCCGGTCCGCGTGGTTCAGACCGTGGCCGGCTGAAAGGACGCTCCACCCCGGTTCCGTCACCGGGGTGGAGTTCCAAAAGAACCCCGGGGCCCAACGAACTGGTCCCGGGGTTCTTTTGTCTGGTTGCGCGGTTGTCTGGTTGCGCGGTCCTGTCCGGACTGCGCGGCTGTGTACGGACGCGCGCTGCCCTCAGGCGCCGAAGGGCAGCCGCGGGTCCAGGTCCTGGCCTTCCCAGGTCTGGCGGATCCAGCCGTGGTGCGGGTCGTCGCTGATGAGCCAGTCGCGGACCGGGCCGGGGCCCGCCATCACGTTGAGGTAATACAGGTCGTAACCCGGGGCGGCCATGGCCGGGCCGTGCCATCCGTAGGGCACCAGGACCACGTCGCCGGTCCGCACCTCCGCGGAGACATCGATGGGCCGCTCGTCCGAGGCATACACGCGCTGGTAGCCGATCGCGTCGTCCGCTCCCGGCCGGGCCGGAGCGCCGGGGGAGACCCGGGTCTCGAAGTAGTAGATCTCCTCGAGACTGGTCTCGCCGTCCTTCTCCTCGTCGTGCTTGTGCGGGGGGTAGGAAGACCAGTTGCCGGCCGGGGTCAGGACCTCGCAGACGATGAAGCGGTCCGCTTCCAGCGCGGCGGGGGTCCCGAAATTGTGGACCTGGCGGGAGCAGTTGCCGGCTCCGCGCAGTTCGACTGGAGTCTCCGCGGCGGTGATCAGGCGCGTCGGGTAGGAAGCCTTGGCCGGGGCCGTGGCCACGGCGACGCGTCCGCCGTCGGCCGACGTGATGGTCACGGCCTTGCCGGTGCCCGTGTAGAGGACGTCGCTGGGGCCGCTGAAGACGCTCTCCCGGCCGGCCAGCCGGTAGTCCGCGCCGTCGACGGACACCATGAAGGACCCGTTGAGCGGGACCACGATGCGTTCCTCGTCCGCGGCGGGAAGTTCGACGGCGGCCGCGGCCCCCAGCGTGGCGACCTTCAGCCCGGTGTGGGCCCAGCCGTCCACCGCCAGGGTGGAATCGGAGGTGCCCAGGGAGACGTCCCAGGTGCCTTGGGCGGCGGTGCCGAGCGGATAGACCCAGTTGGCCATGAGTTCTGCCTTTTCGTTGCCGCGCCGGAGGAAGGCGCGGATGCTGACGGGGGTGGAGGTCGTAACTATCGTTGGACGAGCGTCATTTCGAAGCTGTAGGAATCCGCGCGGTAGACGTGGTGGCCGGTCTCCACCTGGCGGCCGGTGTCGTCGACGGCGGTGCGCTCCATGGTGACAAGGGCCGAGCCCGGGGTGGTTTCCAGCAGGGACGCCTGGTAGTCATTGGCGATCATGGCGCCGATCCGCTGTGAGGCGAGCCGGAAGTTCACGCCGCCGTTGCGGAGGATCGCATAGAGGCCCTGTGAGCCCAGGAGCGCCTCGTCGATGGGGGTGATGTCATCGCGCACCCAGTTTTCCATCAGCGCCAGCGGTTTTCCGCCGACCTTCCGGAGCCGGGTGAAGTGGTACACCTTTGCGCCGGCGGGAATCTGGAGTGCGGTGCGGGTGGCGGTGTCGGCCTCATCGTGGGAAAAGCTCAGCACCTCCGTGGTGGGCTTGCTCCCGTTGTTGCTGAGGTCGTCGAACAGGCTGGAGAGTTCGAGAGGGCGCCGGACCTGGCTGGAGACCACCTGGGTGCCGACGCCGCGCTTGCGCACCAGCAGGCCCGAGCGGACCAGCTCGTCCATGGCCTTGCGCATGGTGGGGCGGGAGAGGTTCAGCTGCGCGGCCAGGTCGATCTCGTTGTCGAGCCGGCTGCCCGGCGGCAGGATCCCGCCGTGGATCGCGGCCTCGATCCCCTGGACCACCTGGTGGTAGAGCGGCACGGGCGAGGACCGGTCGACGTTGAGATTAAGTTGATTCGCCACTTTTTGAATTGCCACTGATGAAGCGCTCCCTTGTGCCCGGGACCCGGGCCCAGGTCGGGCCGTCGGTCACGTTCTTCCGCATATGTTCGCTTGATAGGACATACTGCCTAAGTCCATGGTAGCAGGGCATTTCAGGCCAGGGGAGATCTGCGACACACTTCAACAAATGCGCGGAACGGGGCCAGCCGCTCTTCGGCCGGGAGTTCCAGGGCCTCGGGGTGCCACTGCACGGAGGCCACCCAGCGCTGCGGGTCCTCCAGCGCCTCAACCGTCCCGTCCCCGGCCACGGCGGACACGACGAGTCCCCCAGCGACCAGGGCGACGGCCTGGTGGTGGCCGGAGGCGATCTTGACCGTGACAGCTGGGGACGTGCCGCCGTCGCCAGCAACGCCGTCGCCAGTGCTACCGGATCCACCGCCGCCGTACAGGCTGGCAACCCTGCTTCCGCCCTGGACCGCGACCTCATGCCAGGCCCACGGTCCGGCCCCGTGCACCGGCTCGGCTTCCCGGTGCGCCACGGTCCCCGGATCCATGTCCTGGATCAGCGTTCCGCCGTAGAGCACATTGAGCAGCTGGTGCCCGCGGCAGACGCCGAACACGGGCAGCCCGGCGTCGATCGACCGCCGCGCAATGGCCAGATCCAGCTCGTCCTGGGCGTGGCTGACGTCGTAGCAGGCGGCACCGGGTTCCTCGCCGTAGAGCCGCGGGTCAAGGTCGCCGCCGCCCGGTAGGACGACGCCGTCGAGCCCGTCAAGCGGCTCCCCGGGCGCCCTGAGCAGCACCGGCTCGCCGCCGCCGTCGCGCACCAGTTCCACGATGTAATCAAAGAGCGCATTGGCCTCAGCCACCCGTGGATCCGGGTCCGTGGAGCTGCTGAGCCGAACGGGAATCCCGATGCGGGGCCGGGGGCTGCGGGCACGGGGTGGAGTCTGCATGGTTTTATTCTGCAACACAACTTCTGTATCGCAACGCAGGTCTAGGATTGCCGGATGACCAACAGATATCTCGTGTCCCGCAGCCGCTTCATAGCGGCCGCTCCGGAAGCCATCTTCGAGGTGCTCGCCAACCCGGCACTGCACAGCGTGATCGACGGCTCCGACACCGTTAAAGGTGCCCAGCCGCGCGGCCCCGAACGGCTCGCCCTTGATGCGAAGTTCGGCATGGAAATGAACATCAAGCTGGACTACAAGATCCTCAACACGGTCTGCGAGTTCGAGGAGGGCCGGCGGATTGCGTGGCGGCACTTCGGCGGCCACGTGTGGCGCTACCTGCTGGAACCGTCCGCCGACGCCGCCGGCAACCCGGGCACCCTCGTCACCGAACAGTGGGACGCACGCGAAGTACGTGCCCGGATCCTCCTGCGACTGGCCGGTTACCTCCGCCGCCACCCGGCCAACATCGAGCAGACCCTCGCCAAACTGGACGCCTACATGGGCTCCGGGCAGCGCGAAGCCGGCAACGCCGGGGTTTCCTGACGCCAAGGCGGCGCGGATACAGCCGCGCCGCCCGGGGCTGGTCCCGTCGCGTCCGGGCGCTTCTGTAATGTGGATGGCACCGGAAGCAAAAGGAAACACTGAAGGTGGGAACCGCGATGGGCCGCAGGACACTCGTTGACGACCTCGTCGACGGCCTGCTGGCCGACATCCTTGACGGCAACCTGCAGCCCCACGAGGCCATTCCGCCCGAAGCCGACATCGCCAAGGCCTACGACGTCAGCCGCCTCACCGTGCGCGAAGCACTGAAGGCACTGCGGGCGCAGAACATCCTGTACGTGAAAGCCGGGCGGGGAACCTTCGTCAATCCTTCCGACAACTGGACCGGGCTGGATGCGATCTTCAAAGCCGCCTCGCACGACAGCGGGGCGGAGCAGGTGGCCGTGGGGCTGATTGAGATGCGCCGCATGGTGGAAACCGGGGCGGCCGCACTCGCGGCCAAACGCCATACTCCCGAACACGCCGCTCAGATGCGCGAGTGCATCGCGGACATGAGGCGCTTCCATGATTCCGGCGACCTGGAGGCCTTTGTGGCGGCGGACATCGGATTCCATGATGCCGTGCTGAAGGCCTCGGGCAATCCTTTTATCCGGGCGCTGTTCACCCAGCTGGGGCAACTTCTTTACGTGAAGCGGCGCGAGACGTCAGCCGTCGAGGAAATCCAGGTGCACGCCATCGAGTTCCATCAGAAGGTCATGGACAGCATTCTCAGTGGCGACGCCGAGCTGGCGCGCCGCAGCATGGACGAACACATGGACCAGACGTATCGGGACTACGAACGCTACGTGCACAACCCCGCGTCCTGAGCCCACGGCGCAGCAGCCGGGGCTTGACGTAATCCACGTCACTCTCTTATGCTCATTCTCATGCTCTTTCGTCAGATGTCTGACATCTGACGCAGTCCACCTCCAGCTGTCCCTGGACTGAACCTCCCCACCATCCCCACGGAGTCCCGCCACCACCGAAGGTGCCGCCCCATTACACAGAAGGTCGATGATGACTTCACCCTCCCTCAAGTCCGAAGGACTCGGCGAACTTGGCGAGCGCACGCTCCGCAAGGTCCGCCGCCGAGTTATGCCGCTGATCGTCCTGCTCTACTTCATTGCCTATCTTGACCGCAACAACGTGGGCTTCGCCAAACTCACCATGAGCGAGGACATTGGCCTGACCGCCGCCGCCTACGGGCTGGGCGCCGGCATCTTCTTCCTCGGCTACGCGCTCCTCGAGATCCCGAGCAACGCCGGCATGTACCGGTTCGGCGCTCGCAAGTGGCTGGCCCGCATCCTCATCACCTGGGGCATCTTCGCCACGGGCATGTGCCTCGTGAACGGTGAAACCACCTATTACATCATCCGCTTCCTGCTCGGGGCGGCCGAGGCCGGGTTCTTCCCGGCGATCCTCTTCTACCTGACCCTCTGGTTCCCCGCCGCGCAGCGTGTGACCGTGCTCGGCATCTTCATTCTGGCCCAGCCGGTGTCCAATGCCCTGGGGGCCCCGGTCTCCGGGCTGCTTCTGCAGATGGACGGCATCATGGGGCTTCACGGCTGGCAGTGGCTGTACATCATCGAAGGCATCCCGGCCATCCTGCTGGGCCTGCTCACTCCCATCCTGATGACCGACCGCCCGCGGGACGCCAAGTGGCTCAACAATGACGAGCGTGAATGGCTTACCAGCACCATGGAAGCCGAACTGGCCGCCAAGTCCAGTTCGGGCAACCACAACTTCCTGGCCGGCCTCAAGGACAAGCGCACCCTGATCTACTCCGCCCTCTACTTCGGACTGGTCTGCGGCATCTACGGACTGGGCCTGTGGATGCCCACCATCGTCGCTGCGCTGGGCAAGTTCTCCACGACCCAGATCGGCTTCATCGTCTGCATCCCCTACACCATCGCAGCCGTCTTCGTGTACTTCTGGAGCAGGCGTGCTGACCGCACCGGCAAACGCGCCTGGCACACGGCCGTCAGCATGGTGCTGGCCGGCATGGGCCTGCTGGCCGCAGGCTACCTGCTGCCCGTGAACCCGATTCTGGCCCTGATCGGACTGACTGCCTCGGCCATGGGCATCTACGGCGCCATCGCACCCTTCCTGTCCATGCCCTCTGCTGCACTGACCGGGGCGGCTGCGGCCGCCGGCCTGGCCATGATCAACTCACTGGGCAACCTGGGCGGCTTCGTGGCCCCGTACGCCGTCGGACTCCTGAACGATGCCACGGGCAACAACCAAAGCGGCCTGCTGTTCCTGTCCCTCTGCCTGTGTATTACCGCGGTGGCCACCTACCTCTACGCCCGAAAACGGCCTGAAGGCGATGCCGCGCTGGATCCCGCAGTGGCCGCGGCAGTGACCACTGCCCCCACGGCCCCGGCCAACATCTCCTGATACCGAAATCCCTGAAGGAAACACCAAAATGAGCGCAACCACTTTTCCCTCCGAACGCACAGTTGTCCTGACCGGCGCCGCGTCGGCCCGCGGCATCGGCCGCGCCGCCGCTGACCGCATGGCCAGCGAAGGATGGTCCATCGCAATCCTGGACATCAATGCGGAAGACGCCAAGGCTGCCGCCGCGGAGATCGGTTCCAACCGCGCGGTCAAGGCCATCGGCGTCGGGGCGGACGTGTCCGATGCGGCGTCCGTTGACCGGGCCATCACCGAGGTCGAGGACTCTCTCCCGCCGATTGTTGCCCTGGCCAACCTGGCAGGCATCAGCTCCCCGACGACGTTCATGGAAACGACCGTCGAGGAGTGGGACAAGGTTTTCGCCATCAACATGCGCGGAACCTTCATCGTTTCCCAGCGGGTCCTTAAGGGCATGATCGAGCGCAAGCTCGGCCGGATCGTGAGCATCTCGTCGATCTCCGCCCAGCGCGGCGGCGGCACGTTCTCGAAGGTTGCCTACAGTGCCTCCAAGGCCGGAATCCTCGGATTCACCCGTGCTCTGGCCCGCGAAGTGGGCGAGTTCGGGATCACGGTCAATGCCATTGCCCCAGGCCCGATCGACACCGACATCATGGGCGGAACCCTCACCGATGAGCGCAAGGCACAGATGTCCGAGGGCATCATGATGGGCAGGGTCGGCACCCGCGAGGAAGTCGCGGCCCTGATCTCCTTCCTGTTGGGGCAGGACTCGGGCTACATCACCGCCGCCACCTACGACATCAACGGCGGCCTCCAGGTTTCCTGACCGGGATCCCGACCCAAGCACAGGTGCCTCCGCCGGTTTCGGCGGGGGCACTTTCGTGTTGGCGGCCCAGGCGCCTGCCGGAGTGGCGCCTGCCGGGTCTGGGCCCAGGCCGCGGTCTAGGCTGGCACTATGAACGCCGCCCGCAGCCTGTACCCCAGCCCGCGCACGCTGGAGGTCGAAAGCCTGGACAGTTTCGACGGGCTGGTGGCCGCCGGGGCCAGGACCATGCAGGGCTGGCACGCCCAGTCGCTGGACCTGCGCGGACGGACTGCGCAGCTCGAGGCAATGAACCCGCAGGGCGGGATTTTCCTCGGGTGCACGTTCGACGACGGCGTGGAGGATTCGCTGCGCAGCCGCGGCGCCCTCATTTTCCCCAAGCTCGAGGCGGTGCCGTTCAACCCGTACCGCGCGCGGCTGTACACGCCGCAGGAGCTCTACCAGGGGATCTCCGAGTCCCGCTATGAGGACACCCCGGACGCCAAGGTGTACCAGTGGAGCATCCGGCCGGGACAGCGCCACCGCCTGGACGCAACCCTGGCCGCGGCCCTGCACGACCATTCGATCGGCGATGCCCTCGATGAGCTGACCCGTTCGGATCTCTGCACCGGCCGGACCATGGTGGGCGTGATGGGCGGACATGCCGCCAGCCGCGGGTCCGCCGTCTTCGAGGAGGCCGCGCTGCTGGGGCGGCTGCTGGCCAGGGACGGCCGGGTGGTTGCCACGGGCGGCGGCCCCGGGACGATGGAGGCCGCCAACCTCGGCGCCTACCTGAGCGAGGCGCCGGAACGGGACTTCCGGCGCGCCCTGGACGACCTCGCCGTGGTTCCCGGGTTCCTGCCCTCCGTGTCGGCGTGGGCGCGGTCGGCCGCCGCCGTCGTCGAACGCCATCCGGAGGGCACGCCGTCCCTGGGCGTCCCCACCTGGTTCTACGGGCATGAACCGCCGAACTTCTTCGCCACCCACATTGCCAAGTACTTCGCCAACGCCATCCGGGAGGCCGTCCTGCTGGAACTGTGCGACGGCGGCATTGTGTTCCTGCCCGGGTCCGGGGGCACGGTGCAGGAAATCTTCCAGGATGCCTGCGAGAACTACTACGGCGCCCCGGGCACCATCATGCCGATGGTGCTGGTGGGCCTGGAGCACTGGCTGAGGCGCTACCCGGCGTGGCCCCTGCTGCAGAGCCTCGCCGCGGGGCGGCAGATGGAGAGCCGCATCTTCCTGGTGGACACCGTGGAGGAAGCGCTCGCCGTTTTGGACGTCTAGGGGCTCAGAGGTCCTTGCGGCACTGCGCCGAGCCCAGCTCGTACAGGCCGTTCAGGTCCCCGGCGGCCAGGCCGTCCGGGGCGCCGATCTCGGGGTACATCAGCTGCACTGGGTCATCCACATGCTCCAGGCCCATGACATGGCCGAGCTCGTGCAGGATCACCGCGGTGGCGTACGCGGCCCCGTCCGTCCGGCTGAGGTCCTCGGCGATCTGCGGGGCATCGAGTTCCAGGCTGCCGGTGACAAAGCTCTTCGGCCCGTCGCCGAAGCTGAAGTGGGTGCTGCCGCCGGTGCCGATCACCGGTCCCGCGAGCTGCGGGGCCTGTTCCGGAGTGGTCCACGCGATCAGCAGGGGCGCCCAGCGGTCCCCGTAGGCGTCCTGCTGGTACGGGCTGCGGGACGGGGAAGGCGCTTCGGCGGTCGGCCCGTCGTCGACGAACCTGATCCCGGTGGCGCGGGAAATCGTCCTGATCGCGTCCCCGACCAGACGCTCGGCGCCCTCCGGGGCGAGCGCCGCGTTCACCACATAGTGCAGCGGCCGGCACGGCGAATAGCCCACCGGAGTGCCGTCGTCGTTCATGGCCAGGAACCTGTAGGAGTTGCTGGCAGCGGCCGGCTTCTGTGGGCGCCCGAGCGGCTCGTCCTGCTCCCCGACTCCGGGCGGGGGAGTGTCCGTGCGCACGGCCTCGGCGGCTGCCGGCTGCCCGGGCTGGCCTGCCGCGGCCCGGCCCGGCCCGGTGCCGCTGACTTCCACAAGTCCGGCGAACCGCGGATCCCCGAAAATGACGCCGGCGGCCAGGAACCCGGCGCCGGCAACCAGGGCGGCGGCGGCGAGGCCGCGGACGGTCCGCCACAGGGTGCGGGAGCGGCTGTGCCGCGTTGTCCGGTCCCGGAACTCAGGACCGTCCACTAGGCGACCACGGCGCCGAAGGCCAGGCCCAGCAGATAAGTCACGCCTGCCGCGCCCATGCCGATGGCCAGCTGGCGGAGGCCCCGGGAGGCGGGGGAGGTGCCGGAGAGGAGCCCGACGACGCCGCCGGTGAACAGGAGCGCCACGCCCACCAAGGCCGCCGAGAGCACGAGGGCAGCGACGCCGGTCATGCCGAGCACGAAGGGAAGGATCGGGATGATGGCGCCGGAGGCGAAGAAGCAGAAACTCGACGCCGCGGCGCCCCAGGCGGTCCCGACGGCTTCGTGCTCGTCTCGGGCCTCCGGCAGTTCCGGCTGCAGCGAGAGGCTGGGATCGCAGTCGCAGTCCAGCAGGCCCATCCGCTCCGCGACGCGGTGCTCGGCTGCCTCCCGCGACATGCCGCGGGCCAGGTAGACCAGCACGAGCTCGTTGTGTTCGATGTCCAGCGACGGCGCGGCGGCCAGGGTGATC
This sequence comes from Pseudarthrobacter linnaei, assembly GCF_055412825.1. Lineage (NCBI taxonomy): Bacteria > Bacillati > Actinomycetota > Actinomycetes > Micrococcales > Micrococcaceae > Pseudarthrobacter > Pseudarthrobacter linnaei. The sequence goes on along the minus strand of NZ_JBVAYX010000007.1, from coordinate 49,589 downwards.
TGGGTGGGGCGGGTCGCCGCCAGCAGTTCGCGCTGGGAACGCACGGAGATGAATTCGCCCGCTCCCATGGACAGCGCCCCGGCCAGCAGCCCGGCGACACCACTGAGCAGGACCACGGAACTGCCGACGCCGGAGGCGGCCATGCCCATGACAAGGGACAGGTTGCTGACCAGGCCGTCGTTGGCGCCGAAGACGGCCGCGCGGAAGGTGCCCGCCAGCCGGTTCCGGCCCCGGGTGGCGAGCCCGCGAACGACCTCCTCGTGGATCTGTTCGTCGGCGACCATGGCCGGGGTAGCGGTGGGGTCGGCGGCGTACGGGGAACGGCTTTCGGCCCGCTGGGCGAGGGCCAGGACGAACACCGAGCCGAAGTGGCGGGCCAGGAAGCCCAGGAACTGGCTGCGGAGCGAGGCGGGACGGGGCCGGCTGGCATGGTCGCCGAGCAGTTGCAGCCAGTGCGCCTCATGGCGCCCCTCGGCTTCGGCCAGCGCGAGCAGGATCTGGCGCTCCTCGCCGCGGCGGTTCTGGGCCAGGTCGCGGTAGACGGCTGCTTCGGCGCGTTCGTCGGCGAGGTACTGCCGCCACCGCTTGATGTCCGCGGGACCGGGTGCTGCCGCACCCGGTGTTGCGGCGGGCGCCTCGTGGCCGGATTCGTGGCGTGGTTCGTGGTTGAACGAGTCAGATGTGGCGTGCTGGGACACGGAAGCTCCTGGGCTTGAAAGGGCATGGTTCGGCCCCATTGCGTATCCAGCGTACCCCGTCTTTCCGCGGATTTTCGGCTGGCGAACCTCGGTGCGGGGTTTAGGCGGACCGTAAAACTCGGCGGTGTCTCGGGGCCTAGCGCAGCCGCCTGAGCCCCGCCCGGCGGGAGCCCTTGACCGCCCGCGTCCGCGGTGTTCGAATGAAAGCCAGGGCGGGCTCTCCGGGGGCTTTGCCGCCACCGAAGTCACACGGAGGTTGCATCATGGACAACAGCGGCTCACGGCCAATCCAGCCCGCCCGGGATTCCCTCGAGTCCGATCCTGCCTACGACTATGCCGACGACGCGCCCGTGAGCGATGGCGCGGAGACCGAGGAAGAGGAGCTTTTCGAAGAGGCCGATCGGCTTGTTCCCCTGGACGAGGAGGACTTCCTGGGCGACGAGACTCCGGTCGTTCCCCTCGAAGGAAAAGAATTCCTGGAGCCCGAGGAGAACGAATGACGCCCCCGCGGGCGGAGTGCCCTGCCGCCTAATGCTCGGCGGCTTAATTGTCCGACGGCGGCGCCCCCTCAAAGGGAGCGCCGCCATCGACCGTTAATTCGCTGTAAGGACCCGAGTGGGTCAGGACCTAGTGGGTCCGGACCCGTGGGTAAAGACCTGAGGGGTCCGGACCTGTGGGTAAGGACCTGAGGGGTCAGGACCTGTGGGTAAGGACCTGAGGGGTCCGGACCTAGTTGGTCATTACCTGGGGGCAAGGACCCTAGTGCGTCAGGACGGGGACCTGTTCTTCCTCGGTGGCGTCGCCGGCGACCCGGCGGTGCCAGTTGGCCATGACCGCGGGATCGGTCGGCTTGGTCAGCAGTGACACCGCGATGTAGACCACTGCGGAGGCCAGCAGGCCGTAGTAGATCGGTTCATTGGCGTAAATGCCGTCCAGCGGGACCTCGGCATTGATCTCCAGGATGATCATGGTGCCGAGGGTGATGACCGAGCCTACGGCCATGGAGGCAGCCGCGGCGACACCGGTGCCGCGCTTCCAGAGGAGCCCGCCGAGGATCGCGACCAGGAGCCCGCCGACGAGGATGTCGTAGGCGATGGTGAGTGCCGCGACGACGTCCTTGGTGATGATGGCGATGACGATGGCGACGATGCCGAGGCCCAGTACCCACATGCGGTTGGCCCTGACGTCGTGCTCCGGGTTGTCCGTGTCATCGGTGTTGATGTCCTTGCCGAACCAGCTGGCGACGAACGGCAGGACATCCGCGCGGGCGACGGTCGCGGCGGCGATCAGGGCGCCGGAGGCGGTGGACATCATGGCGGCGACGGCCGCGGCGAGCACCAGGCCGCCGATGCCGATAGGCAACAGGTTGGTGGCGACCTCGGCGTAGACCACGTCCTTACCGAGGGCCTTGACGTCGATGTCTGGCAGGGCAACACGGGCGCCGAGGCCGATCAGGGCCCCGGCGGCACCGTAGAGGATGCAGTAAATGCCGGCCGTGGCGCCGCCCCAGCGGGCGACCGTAGGGGTCTTGGCGGTGAACACGCGCTGCCAGATGTCCTGGCCGATCAGCAGGCCCAGGGTGTAGACGACGAAGTAGGTGATGATCGTCTGGATGCCGATGCCGTCGATCTGGAAGAAGCTGGCGTCGACACGGGCGCGGATCCCCTCAAAACCGCCGGCAGCGTTGAGCGTGAACGGCAGCATCAGGAAGAAGATGCCGACGGTCTTGATGACGAACTGGACCTGGTCGGCCAGGGTGATCGACCACATGCCGCCGATCGTCGAGTACACCAGGACGATTGCGCCGCCGATTGCGATGGCGAGGGCGCGGTCCCAGCCGAAGAGCACCACAAAAATGGTGGCATAGGCGCCGGTGGAGGTGGCGCAGAGCATGAGCGTGTAGGCGAGCATCACGATCCCCGAGGTCTGGGTGGCGTTGCTGCCGTACCGCAGGCTCAGCATCTGGGACACCGTGTAGATCTTGAGCTTCTGGATGGTGCTGGCGAAGAGCAGGCTGAGCAGCAGCACGCCGGCGCCGATCGCAACCACGAGCCACATGCCGGAGATGCCGAACTTGTAGCCCAGGCCGACGCCGCCTACGGTGGAGGCGCCACCGAGCACGACGGCGGCCATGGTCCCGGTGTAGAGGAACGGGCCGAGGCGGCGGCCGGCCACCAGGAAGTCGCTGTTGTTCTTGGTGCGGGACTTACCCCACCACCCGAACGCCAGCATGGCGACCAAATACACCACCACGATGGCGATGTTGACGAAACTTGCGTCCATTGAGGGCTCCTCTGAGCTGTTCGGAGCAGGGCTGAACCGGCCGGGACTCCAAAAGGCGCCGGGGTCAGGTGCTTCATGACGGGTAGGTTGACGGGTAGCCGGTGGAGTCCCTTTGGTCGGGTGACTCCACCGCCTCCACGTGGCGGTTATTGCCCAATAGGCAACGCTTGTTGCCACACAGTATTTGTGATCCGGGTAACAGTCAAGACGCATTACGCGGCGCGGGTGGATCCGGCGTCCGGAGGATGCCGTCCCGTTAGTATTGCTCCAACGATGGGCCGAGCGGCCGGCCGTGAAAGGTTCCAAAATGAAGGCTCTACCAGTTGAACCGAGCAACGTTCCCGTTGCCATCGGTTCCCGGATCCGCGCCGCCCGCCAGTCGCAGCGGCTCACGATCGAGCAGGTGGCCGATGCCACCGGGCTGACCAAGGGCTTCCTCAGCCGAGTCGAACGGGATCTTACCTCACCCTCGGTCGCGTCCCTCGTGACGCTGTGCCAGGTGCTCTCCATCTCGATCGGCGACCTCTTTGCCGCCCCGGAAACGCACCTCACCAAGAAGAACGAAGGCCCCCGGATCTCCCTGGGCGGCGAAGGGATCGTGGAGCGGCTGCTGACCGCCCGCTCAGAGCGCCGGGTCCAGATCATCCAGGCCGTCATCGAGCCCCGCGGCCGCGGCGAATCGGAGCTGTATGCCGTGGACTGCGACGTCGACGTGCTGCATGTGGTCAAGGGCAGCATCCGGCTGATCCTTACAAATGAGGAATTCGAACTCCACGCGGGGGACACCGTGACCTTCCCGGGCCGCGAGCCGCACACCTGGGTCAACCCAACGGATGAATGTGTCGAGGTCCTCTGGGTGCTGGTCCCCGCCGCGAGCCGCTAGGTTTCCGGGCCCTGTGGTTGGCAGGCTGCGTTCCTGCCCGGTTGCCCGCCCTTGGGTGCCTGCTGGAAGCGGAGGACCCCGGAAATCCGCCGGCGCCCGCAGGAGTGGACCCGAGTAACTGGGCGGGAGCGTCAGGGTGCGGGGCGCGAGCGTTGGCCGAGCACCGTACGGATCTCGGCCAGGACGCGCTCCGGCTCGTACCAGAGGTGCTCGGGCATGTACCGGAGCAGGGCAAAGCCCCTTAGGGTCGCGGCATTGTTCCGGCCCAGGTCCCGGCGCAGGTCCGCGCGCCTGGAGTGGAACGCGAAGCCGTCCACTTCCACGATCAGGAATCCTTCGATCAGGAAGTCGACCCGGCCGATCCCGGGCAGGTACACCTGCGCGTCGTAGCCAATTCCGTTGGCCCGGAACAATTGCTGGGCGTCGACCTCCACTATGGACTCGGCCCGCAGGTCCAGCTGGTTCAGCGCTTTGCGGGCCTGGCCGGACCGGTCGGCCGTGAGCTGGGCCTTCAACAATTCCAGCGGCACTCCATGCAGGCGCATCGCCGATGTCGCGATGGCCGCTGACGCCGGGGGTGCGAGGCAGGACAGCGCATGCAACACCACGTCCTCGACCGCGGCCAGCGGCAGCATCGGATGCCCGTCAAACCGAACCGTGCGGTGTCGAACGAAGCCCGCGCCATGGCCGTGGTTGCAGGCCAGGTGGTGCTGCGCCGGTGGCTCGCGGAGCCAGAGCCCGTAGTCTCCGGCCGCGCTGGCACACGTGACGCGGGCATTGTGCCGAAGCGCTGCCTCGATATCGGGGCGGCATTCCCGGAGGGCCAGCACGCCGCGCCGCGGTTGGCGCACCAGCGTGGCCAAGCGGGAAATGTCCGTCCGGGAATAGCCCGCTGCCAGCAATTGTCCGGTCCGGGCGACGCCGCCCAGCTGGGCCAGGTAGTCCATGGGGTCCATGAAGCCAGTACAGGGGGTGGCGCAGGTCCGCGAAACCTGGCAATCGGGCTATCTGGACAACCCTGGACTGAGGCCGGCCTGCGCCCCTGCCCAGTTACTCGCCGCGGCACCGGACCCGGCCGGCCTGGCAGCCCCGGATTTCCGCGGTTCCGCAGGGCGCCGGCCCGCTACGTGGGAAGGTAACTGGGCTGGCACGGGGGGACCCGACGGCGCCCAGGCGTTTTGGTAAACATTTGATGCACAAGAGGCAACTCCGAGTGTATGATGGCTGTCACACCCGTCGGTCAATCCTCGAAGGAGAGGCTTTCTTTTGGAAGAGCTGCGCATCGAGGCCAATGGCAACCTTGGCCCCATCGATTCATCCCGCATTCCGCGCTACGCGGGAGCCGCCACCTATGCGCGCCTGCCGCGGCTGGACCAGGTCGCCAAGGCGGACGTCACCGTCGTCGGCGTCCCCTTTGACTCGGGCGTTTCGTACCGGCCCGGTGCCCGCTTCGGGTCCAACCACATCCGCGAGGCCAGCCGGCTGCTGCGCCCGTACAACCCGGCCTGGGATGTCAGCCCCTTCGAGAACATCCAGGTGGCCGACGCCGGCGACATGGCCGTCAACCCCTTCAATATCCATGAAGCGATCGAGACCATCCAGCAGAACGCGCTGGATCTGACCGCCTCCGGCAGCAAGCTGGTGACCCTCGGCGGGGATCACACCATCGCGCTGCCGCTGCTCCGCGCCGCCGCCGAACGCGCCGGCCAGCCCATCGCCATGCTGCACTTCGATGCGCACCTGGACACCTGGGACACGTACTTCGGCGCCGAGTACACCCACGGCACCCCGTTCCGCCGCGCCGTCGAGGAAGGCATCCTGGATACCGAGGCCATCAGCCACATCGGCACCCGCGGTCCGCTCTACGGCAAGAAGGACCTCGACGACGACCACCGCTTCGGCTTCGGCATCGTCACCTCCGCCGACGTCTACTACCAGGGCGTCCTGGAAACCGTCGCCAAGGTCCGCGACCGGATCGGCAACCGTCCGCTCTACATCTCCGTGGACATCGACGTGCTGGATCCCGCCCACGCTCCCGGCACGGGAACCCCGGAAGCCGGCGGCATCACCAGCCGTGAGCTGCTGGAAATCATCCGCGGCTTCCGCGGCATGAACCTGGTCGGCGCCGACGTCGTCGAGGTCGCCCCCGCGTACGACCACGCCGACATCACCGGTGTCGCCGCCAGCCATGTGGCCTATGAACTCATCACCCTGATGGCGGACCGCGCGGTGGAAGGCGACCGCTTCGGCGCGGCCACCGGCTACGCTGCCCAGGCCCTCGGCCAGGAATCCCGCCAGCCGGCCGGCTTCGCGACGCCGGCGGCCCGGCGCGCCGGGAGCGGGGTCTCCCAGTGACCGGCGTGCGCAACGGCGGCGACCTCGTCGTCGAAACCCTCGAAGCGCTCGGCGCGAAAACCGTCTTCGGCATCCCGGGCCAGCACGCCCTGGGTCTCTTCGACGCGATGGGCCGCGGAAACCTGCACTTCGTCTCCTCCCGGGTGGAGAACAACTCGGCCTTCGCCGCGGACGGCTACTCCCGGGCCACCGGTGAGGTCGGTGTCCTCTTCCTCTCCACCGGCCCGGGCGCGCTGACGTCCCTGGCCGGCCTGCAGGAGGCCTACGCCACCGGAGTTCCCATGGTGGTCATCGCGAGCCAGATCCCGCTCGAAGGACTCGGCGCGCGCCGCAAGGGCATGTTGCACCAACTCGATGATCAGAAGGCCTCCGCCGCGAACGTCACCAAGAGCCAGCGGCTGATCCAGCACGCGTCCGGCATTCCCTCCGCCATCCAGGACGCGTGGACCGAGGCGATCTCCTCGCCGCAGGGTCCTGTGTGGCTGGAAGTCCCGCAGAACGTGCTGCTGGACCCCATCATGGTGCCGCCGGTGGAGGACGCCCTCGCCGAAGTCGCCGACAACCCGCCGCGCGTCGAGCTGGTCCGTGAGGCCGTGAAATGGCTCGCGACGGCGGAACGTCCCGCCATCATCGCCGGCGGCGGAACACGCCGCGGCCACGCCGAGAAATCGCTGCTCTCCATCGCGGAGAAGCTGCGGGCTCCCGTCATCTGCACCCCCGGCGGCAATGGCGCGTTCCCGTGGAACCACGAGCTCTCGCTGCAGGCCTGGATCGAGGACCAGCACATGACGGAGCTGCTCGAGGACGCCGACGTGCTGATCGTGATCGGCTCGTCGCTGGGCGAGGTCACGTCCAACTACTTCACCTTTGAACCGCGCGGCAGGATCATCCAGATCGACGCCGAACCGCGTGTCCTCGAATCCAACCGCCCCGGCCTGGGCATCCGGGCCGACGCCGGCCAGGCGCTCGCCGCCCTGGACGCCGCGCTAGACACAGCCCTCGACGCCGCCCTGGCGGAACGGCATGGAGAGCGCGCGGACTGGCACGGTACCCCGCCGGAGACCCTGGTCAGGGAAACGCTGGCCAAGGTCAAGGCCCGGCTGGAATCCCAGGATCTCGGCAAGGAACTGAAGTTCATGGCGGACATCCGGGAGGCCGTTCCCGCCACCATGCAGACGTTCTGGGACATGACCATCTCCTCGTACTGGGCCTGGAGCTGCTGGGACGCCCGCGAGGGCCAGTTTCACTCCGCCCAGGGCGCCGGCGGACTCGGCTTCGGCTTCCCCGCGGCGATCGGCGGCGCCGTCGGCCTCGAAACCACCGGCAGGTCCGGCGGTTCGGCCCGGGTGCTCGCCGTCTCCGGTGACGGCTCGGCGATGTATTCCATCTCCGAACTGGCCACGGCCAAGCAGCACAACGTTCCCGTCACCTGGCTGATTGTCGACGACGGCGGCTACGGCATCCTGCGCGAATACATGGTCGGTGCCTTCGGCAAGGCCACGGCCACGGAACTCGCCCGTCCTGATTTCGTCAAGCTCGCCGAGGCCTTCGGCGTGCCGGCTGTCCGGGTGGCCCCCGAGGACGTCGGGGACGCACTGAAGGCCGGTTTCGCCGCAGACGGGCCGAACGTCGTCGTCGTCGAAACCCTGCTGAGGATGTTCGCCCCCACCCACATGGACGCCTGAACGCCACGCTTCACGCCACCGGCATGGACGCCTGAACGCCACGCTTCACGCCACCGGCATGGAGGCCTGAACGCCACGCTCCACGCCACCGGCATGGAGGCCCAGACACCATGCTTCACGCCACCGGCGCGGACCGGCAGCACAACTGCCGGTCCGCGTTCGGCGTTTAAGCGGGGAGCCCGGCGGGAAAAGAGTTAGTTTCCCAAAGTAACTAAACTCCTGATACATTGTTGCCTTAGGCAAGCAAAGAGGAGCCGTCATGGCAGTCGCGCCGGACACCGCAGCCAAACTCGTCCACCAAATCTTCGATCTGCAGCGCGCCGTTCGGTGCGTTGCGGCGGTCAAGCTCCGCGGGGAGGACACGGGCGTGGCGCTCCAGGGCGTGCTGCGTTTCGTGGGGGAGGGGGAATCCCGCGCCACCGCCCTCGCGGAACGGCTCGGGGTCAGCGCCCCTGTCCTCAGCCGGCACATCGCCGAACTGGAGGACCAGGGCTACGTGGTCCGCCGGCCCGACCCGCTGGACGGGCGGGCCCAGCTGATCGCCCTCTCCGCGTCCGGCGTGGCGAAGCTCCGCTCCATCGAGGACCAGCGCACCGCCACACTCCTTGGCTTCCTGCAGGACTGGAGTGATCAGGACGTCGAAGAGACCACGAAAACCTTGCAGAAACTTGCTGAGTCCCTCAGGACATCAGCCCGGGCAACGACGGCCGGATCCATGAATACGACCGACATTGTTTAAGGAGCGCCCCATGGCAGCAACTACCCAAATGCCGCCGGCACCGGCGGCGGTGATGACCCACCGCCAGATCATGGAGGCCCTGACCGGCCTGCTGGCCGCGTTCTTCACCGCCATTATCAGCAGCACGATCGTCGCGAACGCCCTGCCCACGATCATGTCCGAGCTCAATGGAACCCAGACCGACTTCGCCTGGGTCATCACCGCGGCCCTGCTGGCCAACGCCGCCACCACCCCCATCTGGGGCAAGCTGGCCGATCTGTTCAACAAAAAGATGCTGGTCCAGCTCAGCATCGTGATCTTCGTGGCCGGATCCGTTATGGCCGGCGTGTCCGAGACGATCCCGCTGCTGCTGACCGCCCGCGTCATCCAGGGTGTCGCCATGGGTGGGCTCACCGCACTGGCCATGGCCATCATCGGCTCCATCATCCCGCCGCGGGACCGCGGCAAGTACTCCGGCTACATGGGCGCCGTGATGGCCGTGGGCACCGCAGGCGGCCCGCTGCTCGGCGGGTTCATTGTGGACAGCCCGCTGGGCTGGCGCTGGACCTTCTTCGTCTGCGTCCCCCTGGCCGTTGTGGCGCTCATCCTGCTGCAGGTCACCCTGAAACTGCCGCACGTCCGGCGCCCCGCCAAGATCGACTGGCTCGGCTCCATCCTGCTGACCTCCGGCGTCAGCCTGCTGCTGGTCTGGGTGTCCTTCGCCGGGAACCCGGACTACTACGGCTGGTGGTCCTGGCAGACGGTGGCCATGGTCGGGGGCGGCATTGCCCTGCTCGCCCTGCTGGTCCTGGTCGAATCCAGGGTGCCGCAGCCCATCATTCCGCTGAAGATCATTTCGCAGCGCACCACCGCCCTCGCCATCCTTGCCTCGATCGCCGTTGGCGTCGGGATGTTCGGATCCTCCGCCTTCCTGGGCCAGTATTTCCAGGTGGCCCGCGGCGCATCACCCACCGAGGCGGGGCTCCTGACTCTACCGATGATCGCCGGGAACCTGATCGGTTCCGTGGCCTCCGGGCAGCTGATCAGCCGGACCGGCAGGTGGAAGCGGTACCTGATTGCTGGCTCCATCCTGCTGATCAGCGGCCTCGGACTGACCGGAACCATCGATCACACCAGCGAGCTCTGGTTGACCGGTCTCTACACCGCGATCCTGGGCCTCGGCCTGGGCATGCTGATGCAGAACCTCGTCCTGGCAGTGCAGAACACCGTGCGGGCCAGCGACATCGGAACGGCCAGCGCGTCGGTCGCGTTTTTCCGGTCGGTCGGCGGCGCCATCGGCGTCTCCGTACTGGGAGCCATCATGGCCAACCGGGTCAAGGAACTCGCCACCGAGGGCCTGGCCGCCGCGGGCATTCCCGCGGGCGGCGGAGCCAGCGCCAGCATGGACCTCAAGGACATGCCGGAGCCCGTCCGCGAGATCATGCGGGCCGCCTACGGTGATGCCACAGCGCAGATCTTTATGGTCTCCGCGGTCGTCGGCCTGGTTGCCCTGGTTGCGATCCTCTTCATCAAGGAAGAGCCGCTGCGGCGGACCGTGGACATCGTCAGCCCCGCTGCCAGAGGCGACGACGGCGGCGGCGGCGGCGACGGCGGCGGCACGGCCACCGGGTCCAGCGTGGACGCCGCTGGCGCTGGCACGGCCACCGGGTCCGCGGCGACCACCGGGTCTAGTAACGGGGCCGGGACCGGCAGCGTCGGCCTCGACCGGGAACTTGTCGAGGGGCTCAGCCAGCAGCGCGAAAGCCAGCGCCGGGCCCAGTAAGCCCGAAGCCTGTGCGATGCCGCGCGGTTGCCGCCCCGAAGTGCTTGCGGCAACCGCGCCGGCAGCGCGCAGATTCCACAGGTACGCCGTATGGATGATTTTCCGTCTCCAATGTTCCGCGCGGGCGGGTCGTTTCGTAGAGTTGAATGGCTATGGCTGTCGGCGCCCTCTGTTACTAATGGGAACATCCAGTCGATGTTCCCCCGCCAGACTCTTCTCCAGCCTCATTTTCTCGGTATTTCCTAAGGACTCGTGGGCATGCTTGTCACTCTCATACGGCGCTACTCGAAGCCGTATCTGCCATACATCTGGGCAGTCATCTTCTTCCAGCTCGCCTCCACCATCGCGGCGCTGTACCTTCCCAGCCTGAACGCCCAGATCATTGACGAAGGCGTCTCCCGCGGCGACACGGACTACATCTGGCGGACCGGTGGGGTGATGCTCGTCGTCGCCCTGATCCAGGTCGCCACCGCGATCGCCGGCGTCTATTTCGGGTCCAAGGCCGCCATGGCGTTCGGGCGCGACCTGCGCCGCGGGGTCTTCCGCCAGGTCACGAGTTTCTCCGCCAAGGACGTCGACGTCTTCGGCGCACCCACCTTGATCACCCGCGGCACCAACGATGTCCAGCAGGTGCAGATGCTGATGCTGATGGGGCTGAACTTCATGGTGGCCACGCCCATCATGTGCATCGGCGGCATCTTCATGGCCGTCCGCGAGGACCTCAGCCTGTCCTGGCTGGTCTGGGTTTCCGTCCCGGTGCTGGTGGTGGTGGTGGGCTACCTGGTGGTCCGCCTGATGCCGCTGTTCCGGTCCATGCAGAAGAAGATCGACCGGCTCAACGGCATCCTCCGCGAGCAGATCATCGGCATCCGCGTGGTCCGGGCCTTCGTCCGCGAACCCCATGAGGCCGAGCGCTTCGGTGCCGCGAACAGGGATCTTACCGACGTGTCGCTGAAAATCGGCGCCCTGTTTGTCCTGATGTTCCCCGCCATCGGCATGATCCTGCACGTCTCCACCGCTGCCGTGCTGTGGTTCGGCGGCCAGCGGGTCGACGCCGGCGAGATGCAGGTCGGAGCGCTCACGGCCTTCCTGCAGTACCTGCTGCAGATCCTGATGGCCGTCATGATGGGCACCTTCATGGCCATGATGATTCCGCGCGCCTCGGTTTGCGCGGACCGCATCGGCGAGGTGCTCGACGTCGAACCCTCCATCCACGAGACGCTGACCCCGGTGGCACCGGTCGAAAAGGCCGGCCGCGTCGAGTTCCGGAACGTGTCCTTTGCCTACCCCGGTGCCGAAGCGCCTGTCCTGAGCGACATCAGCTTCACCGCCGAACCCGGCCAGACCGTGGCCATCATCGGCTCCACCGGCGCCGGCAAGACCAGCTTGCTGGCCCTGCTGCCCCGTCTGTACGACGCCGCGTCGGGGGAGGTGCTGCTCGACGGCGTCCCCGTCACCCAGCTGGACCGCTCTGAGATCACGCAGCGCGTGGCCATGGTTCCGCAACGGCCCTACCTGTTCTCCGGAACCATCGAGCACAACCTGCGCTTCGGACAGCCGGAGGCCACCGACGTCCAGCTCTGGGACGCGCTGACCGTGGCCCAGGCGGCGGACTTTGTGCGCGAGAAGAAGAACGGGCTCGGCGCACGGATCTCCCAGGGCGGCACCAACGTCTCGGGCGGCCAGCGCCAGCGCCTCTGCATCGCCCGGGCCCTGGTCACCGAGCCCAAGGTGTTCCTCTTCGACGACTCCTTCTCCGCCCTCGACGTCGCCACCGACGCCCGCCTCCGCCGCGCCCTCAAAGCGAAAACCGCCGACGCGACCGTCATTATCGTCGGGCAACGCGTCTCCACCATCGCCGACGCCGACCAGATCCTGGTGCTCGACAACGGGCGGATCGTGGACCGCGGCACCCACGAGGAACTGTTGCAGAGCTCCAGTACCTACCAGGAAATTGTCGAATCCCAGCTGACCGCGGAGGCCGTGGCATGAGTGCCAACGAAAAGACCAAGATCCAGCCCTCCGGCACGGAACCGTCCGCCACCGAGCCGGACGAGGATTTCTCCGAGGAGGAATACACGCCCGGCGAAGCCGACGGCGGCATGTTCGGGGACCTGCCCGCGAAGAAAGCCCAGCACTTCTGGCCCTCCGCGAAGCGGCTAATGGGCCTGCTGGCGCCCGAACGGGCCGGCATCATCGCCGTGCTCGCAATGGTGACAGTCGCCGTCGTCCTCAACGTGGTGGCGCCCCGGATCCTCGGCCAGGCGATGGACGTGATCTTCAGCGGCGTCGTTGGCAAGCAGCTGCCGGCCGGCGGCAGCAAGGAGGAGTTCGTCGAGGGCCTGCGCGCCCAGGGCCAGGACAACTTCGCGGACATGCTCGCCAAGATGGACGTCACCCCCGGCGCCGGCATCGACTTCCAGCAGCTCGCCTTCCTGATCAGCGTAGTGCTGGTGATGTACTTCGTCGCCAACATCTTCCTCTGGCTGCAGGGCTACGTCCTGAACATCCTGGTCATGCGGGTGGTCCGCCAACTACGCGACGACACCGAGAAAAAGCTCAACCGGCTCCCGCTGAACTACTTCGACACCCGCCAGCGCGGTGACATCCTTTCCCGGGTCACGAACGACGTGGACAACATCCAGCAGGCGCTGCAGCAGGCCTTCGCGCAGCTCGTGAACTCGGCGCTGACGGTGATCGGCATCGTCATCATGATGTTCATCGTGTCCTGGCAGCTGGCCCTCATTGCCCTGGTCGCGCTGCCGCTCTCGGCGGTGGCCGCCGGCATCATCGGCTCCCGCAGCCAGAAGCTCTTCGCCGCCCAGTGGAAGAACACCGGGGAACTCAACGGACAGATCGAGGAATCCTTCTCCGGCCACGACCTGGTCAGGGTCTTCGGCCGCGACGCCGACATGCTGGACCGCTTCGACGAACGGAACGAGGCGCTCTACAAGGCCAGCTTCGGGGCGCAGTTCGTGTCAGGCATGATCATGCCGGTCATGCAGTTCGTGTCCTACCTCAGCTATGTGGGCATCGCCGTCGTCGGCGGGCTGCGGGTGGCCTCCGGCGGGATGAGCCTGGGCGACGCCACCGCGTTCATCCAGTACTCGCGCGAGTTCACCCAGCCGCTGGGCCAGATGGCGGGCATGGCGAACATGCTGCAGTCCGGCGTCGCGTCCGCGGAGCGGGTCTTTGAATTCCTCGACGCCGAGGAACAGGATGCCGAGACCGCCACGGAACAGTTGCCGGCCAAGACCGACGGCCACGTTGAGTTCCGGCGGGTCACCTTCACCTACACCCCGGAGAAGCCGCTGATCGAGGACCTGTCCTTCACCGCGGAGCCGGGGCACACCGTCGCGATCGTCGGCCCCACCGGCGCCGGCAAGACCACCCTGGTGAACCTGGTGATGCGCTTCTACGAACTCCAGGGCGGCAGCATTACCCTGGACGGCGTCGACATCACCCACCTGAGCCGTGCTGATCTTCGGGCCAAGGTCGGCATGGTGCTCCAGGACGCCTGGCTCTTCGGCGGGACCATCTACGACAACATCCGCTACGGCAAGCTGGACGCGACGGAGGACCAGGTGATGGAGGCGGCGAAGGCCACCTTCGTGGACCGCTTCGTCCGCGCCCTCCCGGACGGCTACGACACCATCATCGACGAGGAAGGCAACAACGTCAGCGCCGGCGAGAAGCAGCTGATCACCATCGCCCGGGCCTTCGTGGCGAACCCCTCGCTGCTGATCCTGGACGAGGCCACCAGTTCGGTGGACACCCGCACGGAGGTGCTCGTCCAGAAGGCGATGGCCGCCCTGCGTACCGACCGCACGAGCTTCGTGATTGCCCACCGCCTCTCGACCATCCGCGACGCCGACACCATCCTGGTGATGGAGGCCGGCCGGATCGTGGAGCAGGGCGCCCACACCCAGCTGCTGGAGCTCAAGGGGGCCTACTACCGCCTGTACATGTCGCAGTTCGCCGGCGAAGACGCGGAGACGGCCTTTTCGGAAAACACGGCAAACGACGCGACGGCGGTGCGCAGTTGAGCGCCGCCGGCCAGACCGCAGAGTCCGCAGAGTCCCGGCGCATCGAGGTGCAGATCCCGATGCGCTGGGGCGATATGGACGCCTACGGCCATATCAACAACGTCCAGGTCGTCCGGATCCTGGAGGAGGCCCGCATCGCGGCCTTTGGGCCACCGCGCGGTCCCGGGCTGCCCGGGATCGAGCCGCCAGTACCGCTCTTCAGTGAGGTCCCGGAGGGGACCCTGGCGCTGATCGTGGAACACAAGATCCGCTACGTCCGCACCCTCGAATACCGCAACGTGCCGGCCCTGGTGCAGCTGTGGATCGGCGCGGTCAAGGGCGCCAGCTTCGACATCCACTACCTCGTCCAGGACCCGGTGACCCGCGAGGACTGTGTCCGGGCCACCAGCCACCTGGCCTTCGTGGAGGAATCCACCGGGCGGGTGCTGCGGCTGACCCCGGAACAGAAGGAGAAGCTCGCCCGCTTCGCGCCGGTTCCCGCCGGCTGAGCCAGACCGGTCCGTTGGGCTCTACCTCGGTCCACCTATCGTCCCTAGAATAAACAACCTGCGGGCACTCAGCCCCGAGACCAAGGAGCACAGATCATGGCGAGCAAACGAGCACAGATGATGGCGAACAAGCGCAAGAAGAACGCGCGGAAGAAGTCCTGGAAGGAACTCTCGCCGATGGCGAAGTTCGGCACCATCACCGCCGCCGTCGTCCAGCTCTCCCTGCTGATCGCCGCGCAGCGGGATATCTCGCACCGGCCGGCGGAGCAGATCCGCGGCAGCAAGACGTTGTGGCGCGTGGCGACCCTGGTTAACTTTGTCGGCCCGGGCAGCTACTTCACGTTCGGCGTCAAGCGGGGTCCGGCGGCCAAGTAGCAGCAGGTCCTGCCTTTGCGCCGGGCTACCGGAAGGTGACTTCGGGCCGCCCCCGTGATGCGGGCGCCCAGCTTAAGCCTGTAAATTGAAGGCATGACCCCAGCCAAAAAGCCTGCCATGCACCGCGCCCTCGGCATCTCCAAGGAGATTGAGGATGCGGCGTGGTTTGTCTTGGGACCCGGGCTCCTGGGCAAGGCTTCAGCCTTGGATGGACGCACCAAAACGTGGTCGGTGCCGGCCGCTGCGGAGCTGCTCGGCCGCCTCGAACGCGGGGTGCCGGATCCCAAAGCGCCCATGATGACCAACCTGCGCCAGAACCTGGCGGACGCCTCCCGGGGCGCCAAGCAGTTGGCCGTCGAGCTGCTCTTCCTGCAGTCCCTGCCCCTGGCCCATGAGGTCAAGTCCCTCAAGGTCAAGCGCGCGCGGGTGGCCGAGGCTGCCTCCTGGCTGGAGCCCCCGCTGGAACTCCCGGATGAGCTGTTCGCGGGGATGACGGACCACGGTGTCATCCGGGACCGCACCGCGGAGTTCAACTGGACCATCTGGGACCACCTCAAATGGCTCTGCCGGATGGTGAAGCACGTCGCCCAGCGCCCGGCCGGGGAAGTCGCTGCCGCGGTCAAGGATCCGCTGGCTTTCCACGGGCTGGTTGTCGGCACGCCCGATGACCAGCCGGCCATCCGCCGCAGCATCGAATTCCTGGTCTGGCCGAGCTACTTCGAGCCCGTCGTGGCCGACGTCGAACGCCAGGAGATCCGCGACGCGTTCGCCTCGCTCGTGGGCGGCGCGAAGGGCGACAGCGACGAGGACATTTCCGCCGACATCCACCGCATCCGGCTGCACCTCGACGAACAGGCCGGCCAGCGGATCGACTGGTACTCCCGGCAGCTGGTGAGCCAGTGGCGCAAGGTGGGCGACCCCGGACGGCGGGCCTGGCTGCTGCGGACCCACCAGGACAACACTGAACTGCTGGGCACCTGGCAGGCCGAGGAATCGGTCACACTCGACGTCGAGCACCTGCGACTGCTGGACCCGGGCGTCACCGCCGGGCTCGTCCAGCATGCCGTCGATGAGGACTACAAGCACCTCGGCTACGTGGAACGCGAGGACACCAAAACCGCCGTCTTCGCTTTCCTAACAGTGATGAAGCCCGGCGACCTGGCCCTGTATCAGAGCTCCGGCACCGTCCGGGTGGGCGTGGTGCTCGGTGAGCCCGAACACCGCGAGGACAACCGCCGGCTGCGCCGCAAGGTCCGCTGGTTCGACGAGACCCACAACATGACGGAGCTGCCCCGCCACGTGCAGCGGCAGCTGGCCACCTCCGGCATCGTCGTGGACGTCACCCGCGTCATCCAGGCCCTGGAAGCGCTGCTGCCCGCCGAAGCGGAAGCCCAGCCCGGCGATGGGACCGGGCCGGCCGCCGTCGTCGAGCCTGCCTGCAAGGGATTCCGCGCGCTGACGCCGGACTTCGCCGCGTCACTGCACATGGACCTGGAACCGCTGCAGGAAATCGCCGAACTGCTGGAGGAGAACCGCCAGCTGGTGCTGTACGGCCCGCCCGGCACCGGCAAGACCTACCTCGCCAAGCACCTGGCCGCCCAGCTCGCCGGCGACACCACCGACGAACGCGTCAAGCTGGTCCAGTTCCACCCCTCATACGCCTATGAGGACTTCTTTGAGGGCTTCCGGCCGGACAAGACGGAGGAAGGCCAGGTCTCGTTCAAACTCGTCGCCGGGCCGCTGCGCCGGATCGCCGAGGAGGCTGCCAAGCCCGGGAACGAGAGCAAGCCGTACTTCCTGATCATCGACGAGATGAACCGGGCGAACCTCGCGAAGGTCTTCGGTGAGCTGTACTTTCTGCTCGAATACCGCGACGACCGGATTTACCTGCAATACAGCCCCAACGAGCCCTTCACGCTGCCGGACAACCTCTACATCATCGGCACCATGAACACCGCGGACCGCTCCATCGCGATGATGGATGCCGCCATCCGCCGGCGCTTCTCCTTTATCGAGCTCCACCCCAAGGCCGAACCCGTGCAGGGATCGCTGTTGCGGTTCCTGCAGGCCCGGGACCTGGACACGACACCGGCCCTGCTGATGGACGCGCTCAACGATGCCATCGATGAATGGGACCGGGATCTGATGATCGGCCCGTCCTACTTTATGAAGCCGTCCGCGCAGACGCCCAAGGGCCTGCGCCGGATCTGGAAGTACGAGCTGATGCCCCTGCTGGAGGAGCACTACCACGGCCAGCTGAACCGCGCGCAGCTGGAGGAGCGGTTCGGACTGGACCAGCTGCTTGACCGCCTTGCGCGCGTCTAGCCAGCCGACGCCTGCCGGCCGGAACGGGGCGCCGGGGTCGCGGCCGGTCCGCAGGGTTGTCCTCGACGAGCTCTCCGGCGGCGTGGTCGAGCGGCTCGACCCTGCCAGCGCGGCCTATGTTAATGGCAGCGGCCTGGCCAACGCCTCGCCGATGGGCATTGGCCTGTACCGGATCGAACCGGTGGGGAAGATCGGCTCGGTGCGCACCCCGACGGTGCAGCTCGAGGTGCGGCCCAAGGAACGGCTCGGCCTGGACCGGCTCCTGTTCCTGCTGGGCTACGCCGTGGACCAGGGTTTCCGGGAGGACTCCGTCGCCGCAGTCGAGGGGGCGGATCTGTGGAGCGCGCTGGCCGAGTCGCTGGCGCAGCTCGCGGACCGGGCGCTCGGCCGCGGTGTGCTGCAGGGCTACCTGAACGTCGACGAGGCGCTTCGGACGGTCAAGGGCCGCATCCGAATTTCGGACCAGATCTCGCGGCGGCCCGGCATGCTCGTACCGCTCGAGGTTTCCTACGACGAATTCACCCAGGACATTGCGGAGAACCGCATCCTGCGGGCGGCGATGGAGCGGATGTCCCGGGTCCCGGGCGTGCGGCCGGACGTGCTCAGCCGGCTCCGCCAGCACATGGGCAAGCTCGCAGCCGTGACCCGCCTGCAGCCCGGCGCGCCGCTGCCGGTGTGGCGGGGCAGCCGGATCAACACCCGGTACCAGGGCGCGCTGCGGCTCGCCGAGGTGATCCTGCGCCACTCCTCGGCGGAGGCCGGCGACGGCACGCAGCAGTCGGCGTCGTTTGTGGTGGACATGTCCGTGGTGTTCGAGGATTTCGTCGGCGCGGCGCTCCGCGAGGCCATGGCGGCGTACCCGGGGGAGATGCGGCTGCGGTACAACGCCCTGCTCACTGAAGCTGTGCGCGACTCGGACCGGATCGTGGTGCAGCCCGGCGCCGTGCATCTGCTGGGCGGGCGGCCGGTGGTGGTCTACGACGCTAAATACCAGGCCGCGGCCGACGCCGGGGCGTCACTTACGGGGGACCACTACCGGATGCTGGCGTACTGCACCTCGTTGCGGGTGCCGACGGCCTGGCTGGTGTATCCGGGCGCGGGAGAGATCAAACTGCGCCGAATCCTCAACACTGACATGGACGTGGTGGAGTTCCCGCTGGACCTGTCCAGGCCGCCGTCGGAAATCCTGGCCTCCGTTGCGGACCTCGCGCAGCAGTCGTGGGGTGAAGTCGTCCGTCAGGCAACCATCAGCCGCTGACGACCTCCGCGGAGTAGCTAGCCGACAGCCTGATCCACGGAAACGGACAGCAGGTGGCCCAGGAGAGCCTTTTCCGGCTGGCCGGGGTTATTGGCGACGTGTCGGCGGAGCCTCTCGCGGACCTGAGCCTCGTCCGGCTTGGTGTCGGAGAGGATCGCATCAATGATCGCGGATACCTGCCGGCGCAGGGGGCCGAGATCGGGGTCGACGTGGTCGGCGTGGTCGGCGTGGACGGCCGTAGTGGAGCGCCGGTGCTCCGGCGGTCGTGAGCCGGGGGACGACTTTGATGGCCGCGTCGCAGGCGACGTGGTGGACCAATGCAGGTGCGGCATCTGGCGCTCTCCCGTGGAGTAGAAGTACGAGTTAGTGCGGACCCGATAGAGTCCTTGTCCCCAGATTTGGATATTACCCGAGACAGGCCAGTCTGTCTCGGAGCGTTGAAATGTTTTTCTTTGGCGCTGTGTTCGGCGTCGGGGAGGCAGCGTCAGCTAGCGACGTCCGGGAGTTGGACGGAGGCCGGCTTAGGAGGTCTTTCGTTGCAGAAACTCGTCCAGTTGCTGCTCCAGCGCGGAAACATCCTTGAGTTCACACTCCCAGACGGTGAGAACTTCCCAGCCCGCGTGCTCCAGCTGACGGCGTTGCTCGGCGTCGCGGGCCCGCGTCCGGGTGCGCTTGGTTTCCCAGAACTCCGCGTTGGCCTTGGGCGCGTGAAGCCCGACCCGGCAGTCATGGAAATGCCAGAAGCAGCCGTTCACGAAGATGACTTTGTGGCGGCCGGCGAACACCAGATCCGGGTTGCCCGGGAGCCGTCCGCCGCGGGCGGTGCCGTGCAATCGGTAACGGTAGCCCTTGGCGTGGAGCAGTTTGCGGACCAGGAGTTCAGGCTTGGTGTTTTTCCCGCGGATGCGGGACATGTTCCAGCTGCGCCGCTCGGGGGTCAGCTTGTCCGCCATGGATTAAGTCTAGGCGGCGGGTGCCGCCGTAAAGCGGCTGCTAGATCTCGCGCTCGGGGTGCTCGCCAAACTGGAAATGGCGCCCGGAGACCGAGGTGGGCTGGATCTCTACGTAGAAGTCCTTCAGGGTCGGCACCCACGGCTTGAGACCCAGAGCCTCCGCCGCCGCGACGTCGGCGGACTGGTCAAGGACCCGGGCCGTGCCGCGCATGACAACCGACCAGGCCTCGTCGGAGAGGATGCCGTCGGTTTCGAACAGCACTTTGGAGTTGATGGTCAGCTCAGCGAGTTTGTTGCCTGGGGCGGTCCGGAGGTAGAGCTTCCGGCCGCTCACGGCGTAGTTCACCGGAAAGATATCGGGTTCGCCGCCAACGATGAGCACGAGCCTGCCGTGTTTGGTGCCCTCAATCAGCTTCCAGCTCTGATCGTCATCAAGTACGAGGATGGGGTTTTCGTCTGCATGTTCGAACATCATGGGTTCATTGTTCTGGGCGGTGTAGAGAAACGCCAGAGGCGCAGGCAGGAAAGTCGATGTGTGTCGGCCCGGAGCGGTGCCGGGCGCATCTATTCGGAGCGCCGGCCTGGGGCGATCCAGGTCCCTGTGGATAACCGAGGTGCCCGAAATGTGATGTCAGTTACCCTTAGATCATTGATTGGCTTCAGGCGTCTTGATTTCTATCGGGGGAGTAGCTGACCATGACATCTCACGCTTCAACTTTCGGCCGCCGCAGACGCATTCTTGCAGCCGCGGTTGCCGTCAGCCTGTTGCCCGTCACAGCCTGCACCGGCGGGGGAACAACGCCCGGCGCGACGGCGGCACCCGAGTCCTCGAGCCCCGCGGCGTCGCCGACCCAGACGGCCACCCCCACACCTACGGCCGGCTACAAACCGGCGGACGCCTCTGGCAGGGCCCGGAACGTGCCAGTTCCCGTGCTGCCGGAAGCTGCGAAGGCGGAGACGAAGGAAGGGTTGGAGGCATTCGCGCGGTACTGGTTCCAGTTGCTTAGCTACGGCTACGAGACCGGCGACGCCGGCCCCCTTGAGGCAGTGACAAGTTTAGGCTGTGCAGCCTGCGAGCACGCCAAGAAAGTGTTGACGGGGTGGAACAGTGACGGGCGGTGGTTGGCCGGAGGAAAAGTCGAGACGCCGTCGGTTTCAACGACATTCCGTGTGGCGCCGGACGGTAACTATCAGGTGGCGATTCAGGTGTCGCAACAAGCCCTGTCCTATTACAACGCCGACGGGAGTCTCGATAGCACTGACGACAAGCCAGAAGACACCGGCAACCTAATGCTTGCGGTTTTTAAGAACGGGCACTGGAATGTAAACAACATTCAGCCGATAGCCGGCTAGCCATGAAGAGGCTTGCTCGCTTCTACGTAGGATTCGTTCTACTTGCACTGTTTGCAGGGATTGCCCCGAACACGGCCGCAGCTGGCGAAGGAGTCATTGAGCCTCCAGTCAAGGGCACCTGGGGTCCAGGAGCCGTGAGCATCGGTGCGTGGATCATGGACCCCGGTTCTGGCGACTTCGTCTGGGCTAAGCCCGGGACGGTAACCGCCGATCCCTACCAATACAAGTACGAACTGCAGTGCCATTTGGGCGGCGGCGACTTCGACACGGATTGCCTCGCCGTCCTCGTCGACTGCAAGGACGGTCCCGACGGCACGAAGGGAATTCCTGTCGTGTGGCTGAAAGCCCCGGCTGGCGTGCCGAACCCCACATGGAGCTTTCACTCCGGGCCCACATGTCTCTTCGACCCCAGGCCGGAGGACCTGCTGCCTAGGATCGCTGCCATGATCCAGACGGAGTTCCAGCGGCTGCCGATCGCCGCAGGTTCCGTCACGGCCCAGCCCAGTCCACACACGCTGCGGGGGGCCGAAACGAACTTCTTCGCAGCCGCCGCCGAACAGCAATTCGACATCACTATCCTGGCCCAGGACGTGCATGTCGTCGCCAAACCCGTGCAGTACGCCTGGAGCTACGGCGACGGAACCTCGCTGGGGCCGCAGACGGCGGCCGGAGGACCCCTCCCGCAGGAACGCTGGGGCGAAAAGACCACCACCAGCCATATCTACACCCAGACGGGCGATTTCTCGGTGGTGCTGGCGACCCATTTCCAAGGCACGTACTCGGTCAATGGCGGGCCGCCGCTGCCTATTCCGGGGCAAGGGCAATTCAGTTCGCCGCCGCAGACCGTGAGCGTCTGGCGCTCCATCACCCGCAACTACGCTGACGACTGCCTCCGCAACCCGCAGGGCCAAGGCTGCCCCGGCGTCGTACCTCCCGCGCCCTAGTGTTGAGCCCGTCCGTCGGCAAACGCAAGGGCACCGATCGCACGCCACCTACGCGCGCAGCTCCCGGTCGAGCCGTTCCATCCGGGCGCTCACCAGCCGGCCTCGTGGGTCCTGGGGTCCCAGCAGGGTGGCTGCCGCAGCTGCGGCGGCCGTGTCCGAGGAACCCATGTCGCTGGTGCACCACTGAAGCATCAACCCGGCGTCACCGCTGGCCCGGACGGAAGCGCCCACGGCTTCATTGAGCTCGTCGCGCATGAACCCGATCGCGAGGTTGGAAGAACGGTTGAGGAATTTGGCCCGGTACGCCGCAAAGGCCTCGGCAACCCGGCCGTCCCGCAAATGGCCCGCCACCAGGGAGGCATCCGTGACCACCCTGACGTCCGACGAGAAGCGGTAGGGGTTCGCTTCCACCACGTTGCCCAGGATGCTGCGAATCCGGTGCATCTCGGTCCGGATCGCCGCGGCGGTGCCCGCGTCGCCGTGGATCTCGTAGGCCAGTTCGTCGGCGCTCCACCCTTGCGTCCGTGAGGCCAACAGGGCCAGGATCTCGGCCCGGCGCAGCGTCAGCGGCCGGCGGGTGCCGCCGTCGAGCGCCGCGGACGGTGCGTCCCCCAGCAGCCGCAGGGTCAGCTGCGGCCGGATCCCGGCCTCGGGGCGCCCTGCACCAGCAGACCCCGCGGACTTTCCGTTCCGGGGGCCGGACCCAACGGGCGGGCTGGCGGATTTCAACAGCTCCTCAGCCAGCCGCACGCCGCAGCGCACCAGGCGCAGGCTGTCCGGCGTGACGGATTCGAACGGGCCGGAAACGTCCAGGACGCCGATGACCTCCCCCGTCAAAGGGTCGCGGATCGGGGAGGCCGTGCAGGCCCAGTCGTGATGCGTCCGCACCAGGTGCTCGGCCGAGAAGAGCTGCGCCGGGGCGCCCGTCACCAGGGCTTCGCTGATCGCGTTGGTGCCAACCCCCGATTCGGACCAGTCGGCCCCCTCCACGAACTCCAGGGAGTCCGCGAGTTTCAAAGCCTGTTTGCTGCCGACACGCCACAGCACTTCGCCCTCATGATCGGTCACAATCAACAGGTGGCGCCCGGTCGCGGTCTCATCGGCCAGCAGCTGGGACAGTGCCGGCATCACGGCGGCCAGCCGGTGGCCGGCACTGAGCGAGCGCGCCTCGGAAACCTCATGCCGGTGGATTGGCCGGTGCTGGTCCGGATTGATCCCCAGCGCGAGGGAACGCTGCCAGGACTTGACGAGGGACGGCGACAAATGCGGATTTGGAGAGCCGGACACCGTGGCCTCGTGGGCCTTCCTCAGGGCGCGTGCGTACTCCGCGGGAGCCGAAAACCTCAGGTCCGAGAGCTGCGTGATCGAGCGACTGCCCTGCCGCATGCTCATAGTCCCAACTCGCCCTCGAATCGTCGCACTCGGCCAGCTGCCGCCACTCCCGACCAGCGCAGTTGCCGGCCTGGAGCTTGGGAGCCCTGTGTAACCCGATTGTAACCCCCGGCGGAGTTTACTTGTGATGCGGGTCACGGCATGGACTGGGCGTCATGCAACGGGACCGGCCCACAGTTAGCAACGGAAAGAGGAAACATGCCTGAGACACCAAACGGCGTGGTCGTGGCGTGGCTGGCGCGGTTCGATGAGGCGCTGCGCAGCCACAACATGGACGACGCGCTTGAGCTGTTCGACGACGATTCGTACTGGCGCGACTTCGTCTCCTTCACCTGGAACCTCAAGACCCTGGAGGGCAAGGAGGACATCCGGCGGATGCTGGACGCGACCCTTGACGACGTGCGGCCCGGCAACTGGACCCTGGCCGAGGACGCCACCGGCGACGCTGCCAACGCCGAGGCGTGGGTGAATTTCGAGACCGCCCAGGCCCGTGGCTACGCGCACCTGCGGCTCCGGAACGGCAAATGCTGGACCCTGCTCACCACCATGCAGGAGCTCAAGGGCTTCGAGGAAAAGAAGGGCGTCAACCGGGAGAAAGGGGTCGCCCACGAGATCACCAAGGGCCGCAAGTCGTGGCTGGAGCTGAAGGAAGAGCAGGAAGCCCGGCTCGGCTACGAAGACCAGCCGTACACCGTCATCATCGGCGGCGGCCAGGGCGGGATCGGGCTGGGCGCACGGCTGCGCCGGCTCGGCGTACCCACCATCATCATCGAGAAGAACGACCGCCCGGGGGACTCCTGGCGGAACCGCTACAAGTCCCTGCACCTGCACGACCCGGTCTGGTACGACCACCTGCCCTACATCAAGTTCCCGGACGACTGGCCGGTTTTCGCGGCGAAGGACAAGATCGGCGACTGGCTGGAAAACTACACGCGGATCATGGAACTGAACTACTGGTCCAAGACCGAATGCACCAACGCACACTTCGACGAAACCTCGCAGGAGTGGGTCGTGGAGGTAGTGCGCGACGGCGAACCGGTCACCTTGCGCCCCAAGCAGCTCGTCTTCGCCCTGGGCGTCTCGGGGTATCCCAGCGTTCCCGCGTTCGACGGCGCCGAATCCTTTCTGGGGGAGCAGTACCACTCGTCCAAGCACCCGGGCGGCGGGGACTGGTCCGGGAAGAAGGCCGTGGTCATCGGCTCCAACAACTCGGCGCACGATATCTGCGCCGATCTCTGGGAACACGGCGCGGACGTCACCATGGTCCAGCGGTCCTCCACGCACATTGCCCGCAGTGAATCCCTCATGGACCTGGCCCTCGGCGGCCTGTACTCCGAGAAGGCGCTCGCCAACGGGGTCACCACGGAGAAGGCCGACCTGCTGTTCGCCTCGCTGCCGTACCGGATCCTGCCCGAAGCACAGATCCCGGTCTATGCGGAGATGGCCGAGCGGGACGCCGAGTTCTACTCCCAGCTGGAGGCCGCCGGCTTCGACCTGGACTTCGGCGTGGACGGCTCCGGGCTGTTCCTCAAGTACCTGCGGCGTGGCTCCGGCTACTACATCGACGTCGGCGCCTCGCAGCTGATCATCGACGGCCGGGTCAAGCTCGCCAACGGCGAAGTCGGCAAGATCACCGGGAACGCCGTCGTGATGGCGAACGGGGCGGAGCTGGAGGCGGACGCCATCATCTACGCCACCGGCTACGGATCCATGAACGGCTGGCTGGCCGATCTGGTCTCACCCGAGGTCGCCGACGCCGTCGGGAAGTGCTGGGGCTTCGGCTCCGACACTCCCAAGGACCCGGGGCCGTGGGAAGGGGAGCTGCGCAACATGTGGAAACCCACCAACGTGGACAACCTGTGGATCCACGGCGGCAATCTGCACCAAAGCCGCCACTACTCCAACTATCTGGCGCTGCAGCTCAAGGCCAGGATGGAAGGGCTGCCGACGCCGGTCTTCGAGCGTCAGCCGACGCACCACACGCGCTGACCCGGACGTGCCGTGACAATCACAGCCCCGGGAACCACACTGGGGTGACGGTCTCCTTGTGAGAATCCGACGACATGCCGTGGACGCGCCTGACCGGGCGCGTCCACGGCCCGCAATGCGAAGGAAAAACACCATGAAAGCAGCACGATTCCATGCCCGTGAGGATCTCCGGATCGAAGACATTCCGGAGCCGGAGCTGCGCCCCGGAACGGTGAAAATCGCCGTCGCCTGGTGCGGGATCTGCGGGACTGACCTCCACGAGTTCCTGGAAGGGCCGATCTTCACGCCGCCGCCCGGCCACCCCCACCCGGTGTCCCACGAGGAAGCCCCCGTCACCCTGGGGCACGAATTCTCCGGCACCATCGAGGAAGTGGGGGAGGGAGTGACCGGGCTCGCCATCGGGGACAGCGTCGTGGTGGAACCCTATATCGTCTGCAATGAATGCGGCCCGTGCCTCAGCGGCCACTACAACCTGTGCACCAAGCTGGGTTTCATTGGCCTGGCTGGCGGCGGCGGGGGCCTGAGTGAGAAGGTCGTCGTCGACACCCGGTGGGTCCACCCCGTCGGCGACATCCCGCTGGATGAAGCTGCCCTCATCGAACCCCTCGCCGTGGCCTATCACGCCGTCGGCCGGGGCGATGTCAAAGCCGGGGACGTCGCCGTCGTCGGCGGTGCCGGCCCGATTGGCCTACTCACCGCAGCGGTCCTCAAGGGCCTGGGCGTCACCACGATCATCACCGAGCTCTCGGCGGCCCGGAAGGACAAGGCGGTTTCCTCGGGCGTTGCGGACCATGTGCTGGACCCGAGCTCCGATGACGTCAAGGCGCGGGTGCTGGAACTGACCGCCGGTGCGGGGGCCGATGCAGCCTTTGAATGTGCCGGCGTAAATGCCGTGCTGGACACCATGCTCGACGTCGTGAAGCCGGCCGGCGTCGTGGTCAACGTCTCCATCTGGGGACGTCCGGCCACCGTGGACATGCAGAAGGTCGTCCTGAAGGAAATCGACCTCCGCGGCACCATCGCCTATTGCGGCGATCACGCGGCCGCGATCAAGCTCGTCCAGGAGGGCAAAGTTGACCTGAAGCCCTTCATCACGGGGCGGATCGCCCTGGATGATCTCGTGGACAAGGGCTTCGACACCCTGATCCACCACAAGGACACCGCGGTCAAGATCATCGTCCACCCGTAGTGATCCGGGTCTCACCCGGAATAGTTGCAGGCGCCGTGCAGTTGTAGCCGGAGAACCCAATCCCTGGTGAAAGGAACTGCGCATGCTGTTTTCCCCGATGACTCTCGGCGAGCTGGAACTGCCCAACCGACTAGTGATGGCGCCGCTGACCCGCGTCCGCTCCGGTAAGGAAGGCATTCCCGGTCCGCTGGTTGTCGAGCACTACCGGCAGCGGGCATCCCTCGGCCTGATCGTCAGTGAGGGCACGTACCCCAGCCCCGCCGGCCGGGGGTTCCCGGGCCAGCCGGGCCTGGTGACCGAGGAACAGCTCAAGGGCTGGGCCGATGTCACCGCTGCCGTGCACGCTGAGGGAGGCCGCATCTTCGCCCAGGTCATGCATGCCGGACGCGTCACGCACGAAGACACGAACGGTGGCCACCAGGTGGTGGCGCCCAGCGCCATCGCGATCGACGGCGAGACCCGCACCTATGAGGGGAAGAAGCCGTTCCCGGTGCCGCACGCGCTTACCGCCGAGGAACTGCCCGGCATTGTCCAGGAGTTCGTCACGGCGTCCCGCAATGCGGTCGGAGCCGGGTTCGACGGCGTCGAGCTGCACTCGGCCAACGGGTACCTGCTGCACGAATTCCTGGCACCGTCCGCCAACCAGCGCGACGACGTCTACGGCGGCTCGCCCGCGAACCGTGCGCGCTTCGTCATTGAAGTGACGCGGGCCGTGGTGGATGCGATTGGTCCGGACCGGGTCGGCATCCGCATCTCACCCGAGCACAATGTCCAGGGTGCCACCGAACTTGACGCGGCTGATGTCAGCGAGACCTACAAGGTTCTGGTGGACGCCCTGGCGCCCCTGAAGCTCGCCTACCTGAGCGTGCTGCACAAGGACCCGACCACCAGCGAGCTGGTGCAGGATCTGCGCACCCGGTTCGGCGGAACCTTCCTGCTGAACTCGGGCTTCGGCGTCATCACCACCCGCGAGGAAGCAAAGGCGCTGGTCGCGGACGGCCACGCTGACGCCGTCGTCGTCGGTCGCCCGGCCATCGCCAACCCGGACCTGGTCCGCCGCTGGCGTGAGGGACTTCCGGTCAATGAGCCGGACCCGTCGACCTTCTACAGCGACGGCGCCGCGGGCTACACCGACTACCCGGCGTACCAGAACTAGCACCAACCGCTGCCGGCGGCCTGCACCAACCTTGGCCGCCGGACATGTCCCCCCCCGCGGCCACAGTGACCACTGGACATGTCCCCCCGCGGCCACGAACAGTGGGCAGAATGCCATTCTGCCCACTGTTCGCGCTTAAGGATGGGCATGTCCCGTGGGAACGGAGGCTAAGAATGGGCATGTCCCGTGCGGACACCCTGAGGACTTCGTCGGCCAGTCCTATAGGATTTGACCATGCAACCAGCTTCGCCCGGGAGCCGGCCTGAGGCCCGCCCCGCAGGCCGTCCCGTCAGCCGCCAGGTCTTGGCAGACCACGTCTATGAAGAGCTCCTGGCATCGCTCATGGACGGGCGACTTGAGCCCGGAGCCGCGGTGAGCATCGACGGCACCGCCAGGGAGCTCGATGTGTCGCCGACGCCGGTGCGGGAAGCGCTGGCACGTCTGGAGCACACCGGTATGGTGCGGCGGGTGGCGCTGAAGGGCTACCGGGTTGCACCCATGTTCACCAGGGAAGACTTCGCTGAGCTCATGGAGGCACGCCTGGCGATTGAGCCCGTCAATGCGCGCCTCGCCTGCGGCCGGTTGACGCCCGGGCGCCTCGCCGAACTGGGGCGGGCGGTCGCTGACCTCAAAACCGCGCCGCGGGGTCCGTCGTTCGCCGAGTATCGCGACTATCTGGAAGCGGACGAGAGGTTCCACCGGCTGATCGCGGAATACACCGGCAACCAGTTCATGGTCGCCGCCTATGGGGCCCTCGGCGGGCAAGTTCAGCGTTTCCGCCTCTTCGGGGGAGTGGGCATTACCGACGCTGAAAATGCCATTGCCGAGCACCAGGCCGTCCTGCAAGCTTTCGCCTCCGGTGACCCGGAGAAAGCCGCCCTGGCGATGGCGGACCACGTGCAACGGGTGCGTGGCCGCGCCATCGCCGACGCCCCGGCCGGCTGATCCAGGGCTGAATCCGGCCTGATTGCGGCAGGAAGCCCGCTTGAATCCGGCCTGATCCTGCCCTGAACCCGGGCTGATTCCAGCGTGATCCCGGCCTGATCCTGGCCTGAATCCGGCCGATTGCCGATCCGTCCGGCCAACGCGCCGCTCCTGCGTGCGTCAGGGACGTTCCCCTCCCGAAGACTCCCCTATAGGATCTTTGATTGTTGCCAGAAACCCGGATGTGATCTTGACAACACTCTTTAGATAGTAAATCCTATAGGAAACAGGATTCGACGAAGGAGTGAACCCATGGCCTACACAGCCGAAAACTGGCCGATCACCGCAGCGCTGCTGCAGTTCCCGGGCACCGACGCCACGGGAACCGAGATCAACGACGTCGAGGCCTCCGCCTGGGCCGAAGCCCTTACCGAGGTCAAGGAGGCGGGCTTCGCCCATGCAGACCTCACGGACAGCTGGGTCCGCCCCGGTGACCTCAGCCCTGCCCGCCTCGCCGAGTTCAAGCAGACCGCCGCAACCGTCGGCATCGGCATCCCCGTCATCTCCGCCATCCGCCGCAGCGTGATCGAGGAGCGGAACTGGGAAGCGAACCTGGCCTACAGCCACCGCACCATCGACGCCGCCGCCGAACTCGGCTGCGAGGTTGTCTCCTTCGGGCTGCACCAGGCGCTCACCCCCGAGCAGCAGAGGCAGCTCTGGTTCTGGACCGTCGAAGGACACAAGGACCCGGTGGGGGACAAGGACGCCTGGGACAAGGCCGTGACCCGGCTCCGCGAACTTGGCCGGCACGCGGCCGACGTCGGCGTCCTGCTCTCGCTCGAAATGTACGAGGACACCTACCTCGGCACCGCGGATTCCTCCGTCCAGCTGGTCCAGGACATCGGACTGGCCAACGTCGGCATCAACCCTGACATCGGCAACCTCATCCGGCTGCACCGCCCGATCGAGGACTGGCGCGAGATGGTCGCCAAGACCCTCCCGTACTCCAACTACTGGCACATGAAGAATTACATCCGTGACGAGGACGTGGCCCGCGACACTTACGTCGCCATGCCCGCCCCGATGGAAAGCGGCCTGATCAACTACCGCGAGGCGTTCAAGGTGGCGCTCTCTGTTGGCTTCCAGGGAATCCTGTGCACCGAGCACTACGGCGGCGACGGCCTCAGCGTCACGGCCAGCAACCAGGACTACCTCCGGCGCCAGGTCCTGCCGAAGACCGACGGTTACGTCCTGGGCCAGAGCCAGGTCGCACAGGGCCGGCAGCAGCCCGCTGCCACGGCACTCGCCAGCGTCTGACTCGGCGCTTGGTGCGGCCGCCAGACACTTTGGGGGGCGGCCGCACCACCGGGGATTCCCGATACTTACTTCTCCAGCACGGATTCAATGAGGAAACCATGACCCAGATCTTCGACAACCCCGCTGACTTTGCGGATGAAGCGTTGGACGGCTTTGTGGCAGCCAACCGCGGGTACGTTGCCCGCGTGGACGGCGGCGTCGTCCGCTCCACCGAAATACCGGCCGGGCAGGTCGCCCTCGTCGTCGGCGGCGGCTCCGGCCACTATCCGGCCTTCGCCGGTCTCGTGGGACCCGGACTGGCCGCGGCCTCGGCCTGCGGCAATATGTTCGCATCCCCCGCCGCCGGCCAGGTCTACCGGGTAGCCAAGGCCGCCAACGCCGGCGGAGGCGTGCTGCTGAGCTACGGCAACTACGCCGGCGACGTCCTGCACTTCGGCCAGGCCCAGCTCCGGCTCAACGCGGAGGGCATCCAGACCCGCACCGTGCTCGTCACGGACGACATCGCCAGCGCCCCGCTGGACCAGATCGAGAAGCGCCGCGGAATCGCCGGCGACCTGACCGTCTTCAAAATCGCCGGCGCGGCCGCCGAAGCCGGGCTGGACCTGGACGACGTCGAACGGCTGGCCATCCGGACAAACTACCGCACCCGCTCGCTCGGTGTGGCCTTCGACGGCTGCACCCTGCCGGGAGCCGACGCGCCACTGTTTTCCGTCCCCGCCGGACAGATGTCCCTGGGCCTGGGCATCCACGGCGAACCCGGAATCTCCGAGCACCCGATGCCCACGGCCTCGGAACTCGCCGAACTGCTCGTCACGAAGCTGCTCGCCGACAAGCCGCGCGACGCCGGCAACCGCGTCGTGGCGATCGTCAACGGCCTCGGCACCGTCAAATACGACGAGCTGTTCCTTTTGTTCGGAAAAATCGAAAAGCTGCTCCTCGGCGCCGGACTCACCGTGGTGGAACCCGAATGCGGTGAGCTCGTCACCAGCCTGGACATGTCCGGGCTCTCCCTGACCCTGCTGTGGCTGGATGAGGAACTCGAGCAGTACTGGGCAGCCCCGGCCGACACCCCGGCGTTCCGCAAGGGCAATTTCGCACCGCGGCGTGCGCGCCGAGTGGCCGCCGCGGACGCGGAAGTGGCGTCCGCCGTCGAACGCCCCACGCCGGCCGCGGCAGAGCTCGGCCGGCAGGCCGTCGCCGTGCTCCGACAGGTGCGGGACGTGGTCGTCGAACACGAAGAGGAACTGGGCCGGCTGGACGCCATCGCCGGCGACGGCGACCACGGCATCGGGATGCGCCGCGGCGTGGACGCAGCGGTCACCGCTGCTGAGCAGGCGGCCGCGGCCGACGGCGGCGCCTCGCCGGCGCGCGTCCTGACATCCGCGGGGGAGGCCTGGAGCGAGCGCGCCGGCGGTACCTCCGGCGCCCTCTGGGGATCCGCGATCATCGCTGCAGGACTGGCCCTGGGAAACCGGGAGAACTACGGCGGCGGGGACGCGGTCGCCACGGTCAGCGCGTTCGTCGACGCCATCACCGAACTCGGCAAGGCAGACGCCGGGGACAAGACCATGGTGGACGCTTTGCTGCCCTTCCGGGACACCTTCCTGCTGGCGTTCGACGGCGGCGCTACCGCCGCTGAAGGGCTCGCCGCCGCCGCGGCCGCAGCCCAGACCGCGGCCGACCGGACCGCGGACCTCCGGCCGCTCAAGGGGCGGGCCCGGCCGCTCGCGGAAAAGAGCCTGGGCCACCCCGATCCGGGAGCAGTGTCGTTCGCCCTGATCGCAGCAAGGATTTCCGCACACACCGACAACCGGCTCGCTGACCCCGAACCGGCCAAACAAGGAGCAAAAGCATGAGCACAGCAACAGGCTGGCGCGTGGTCGTCGGCAACGACGAGGCTGGCGTCGAATACAAGAACGCACTCAAGGCACTCCTGGAGGCCGACCCGCGCGTCGCCTCCGTGCAGGACATCGGAGTCGGCGCCAACGATTCCACCGCCTACCCCCACGTCGCCGTCGAAGCCGCACGCAAAGTGGCCGAGGGCGAAGCCGACCGTGCCCTGCTGATCTGCGGCACAGGCCTGGGCGTGGCCATCGCGGCCAACAAGGTCCCCGGCATCCGTGCCGTCACCGCGCACGACAGCTACTCGGTGGAACGGTCCGTGCTCAGCAACAACGCCCAGGTCCTCACGCTCGGGCAGCGCGTCATCGGCTTGGAACTCGCCAAGAACCTCGTCACCCAATGGCTGGGCCACCGGTTCGACGAAACCTCGTCCTCCGCCGCCAAGGTGGACGCCATCTGCTCCTATGAGCCCGACTACACGAAGGCAGTCTGACCATGACCGAATCAACCACCACCGCAGCCGCCATTAACGCCGCCCGCAGGATCGCCGTCGTCGGCTCCGGATACATGGGCGGCGGGATCGCGCAGGTCCTGGCGCTCGGCGGTGCCCGGGTGGCCCTCGCCGACGTGTCCGCCGAAGTGGCGCAGAAGAACTACGAGCGGCTCCTGGCCGAATCCGACGAGTTCGTCGCCGCCGGTCTCTTCCCGGCGGGCTCCACCGCCATCCTGAAAGAGAACCTCTGGGCCGCGAAGGACATCGAGGAAGCCGTGGCCGACGCCGACTTCATCGAGGAAGCCGTCCCCGAAGTCATCGCCATCAAGCACCAGACGCTGGCACGCATCAGCGCCGCCGCCCGCCCGGACGCCATCATCGGTTCCAACACCTCCACCATCTCCATCGCGGAGCTGTCCGAACCGGTCGCCAACCCGGGCCGGTTCCTGGGCGTGCACTTCTCCAACCCCTCGCCGTTCATCCCCGGCGTGGAAATCATCCCTCACGCCGGCACCTCGGCGGCCACCATCGGCACCGTCCGTGAACTCGTCCACGCCGCCGGCAAGCAGACCGCCGTCGTCAAGGACGTCACCGGCTTCGTGCTCAACCGCCTCCAGTACGCCCTGTTCCACGAGGCCGCCCAGCTGGTGGAGCAGGAGATCGCGACGGCGGAGGACATCGACACCCTGGTCCGCACCACCTTCGGCTTCCGGTTGCCGTTCTTTGGACCGTTCGCCATCGCCGATATGGCGGGACTGGACGTCTACAACTTCTGCTACAAGTCGCTGCAGACGGAATTCCCGGAGCGCTTTGCGACGCCGAAGATCCTCAGCGAGCTCGTCGACGCCGGCAAGCTGGGCACCAAGACCGGTGCCGGCTTCCTGAACGTCCCCGCGGAGCGCACGCCCGAGCTCATCGCCTAGCGGAACAAGGCGTACGTGGCCATGCAGAAGCTCATTGATGAGCTTGGCCCCGCCCCCATCAACTGAGCCCCTCCACTTTCACACTTTCAGGAGTACTCCCATGAGCACTTTCCCCGCAGCACGCACCGCCATCGTCACCGGCGCCGTCTCCGAGCGCGGCATCGGCCGCGCGACCGCCAGCTACCTGGCGGCCCAGGGCTGGAATATCGGCATCATCGATCTCGACGACGCCCGGTGCAAGGCGGCGGCCAAGGAACTGGCGGCGGAGCACGGCGTCCAGGCGTTCGGCGCCGGCGCCAACGTTTCCGACGAGGCATCCGTCCGCGCCGCTATCGACGCGATCGAGGCCGAACTGCCGCAGATCGTCGCCCTGGCCAACGTGGCCGGCGTCAGCTCCCCGGTCCCGTACCTGGAACTCGACGCGGCCGAATGGGACCGGGTACTCAGCATCAACCTCAACGGCGTCCACTACGCCACGCGCCGGGTCGCCGAGTCCATGGTCAAGAACCGGATCGGCCGCATCGTCAACATCTCCTCCGTTTCCGCCCAGCGCGGCGGCGGCACGTTCTCAAAGACGCCGTACTCCGTGGCCAAGGCCGGTGTGATCGGGCTGACCCGCTCCACCGCCCGCGAACTCGGCGGATACGACATCACCGTCAACGCGATCTCTCCGGGCCCCATCGACACCGACATCATGGGCGGCACGCTGAGCCAGGAACGCAAGGACGAACTCACTAAAGACCTCGTAGTGAACCGGGTGGGCTCCACCCGGGACATCGCGGCGGCCATCGCCTTCCTCATCAGCGAGGACGCCGGCTACATCTCCGGCCAGACGCTGAATGTGGATGGCGGACTCTACATGCACTAGGGAAGAAGCACCGTGGCACAACGCACCAACACCCCCACCCCGGGGTTCGCGTCCTGGAGCAAGGGACGGAAGCTCTACCTCGCCGTCGGAATCCTCGCCTGCCTGGCCGGAATCATGATCATCGCCCTTTCACGCTAGAAGATTTTGCTCCTGCACGACCCCCTGATTCGCTCACCTGACTTACTCAACGAGGAGTTTTGATGTCCGTAGTAACAACGTCCACCAGGGACCTTCTGGAAACGCCGGTATTGAAATCGGCGATCTCCAAAGCGTCCCGCCGGCTTATGCCCATGCTGGTCATCCTGTACGTGGTGGCCTTCCTGGACCGCACCAACGTGGGCTTCGCCGAAGCCGCCCTGGGCGTGGACAAGGGCATCACCGCCGGCGCCTACGCACTGGGTGCCGGGATCTTCTTCATCGGGTACGCGCTCTTCGAAATCCCCAGCAACCTGTTGCTGACGAAGTACGGTGCCAAGGTCTGGCTCGCCCGGATCGCCATCACCTGGGGAATCGTCTCCGCCTGCTTCGCGTTCGTCCAGGGCGAGACCTCGTTCATCATTCTGCGGTTCCTGCTCGGTGTTACCGAGGCCGGCCTGTTCCCAGGCGTCATCATGTTCCTCGCCGCCTGGTTCCCCAACAAGGTCCGCGTCAAAATGTTCGCCATCTTCTACCTGGCGCAGCCCTTCTCGCAGATGATGGGCGCACCGCTGTCCGGCTGGCTCATCAACATCGGCGACCAAGTCCCCGGCGTCCAGGGCTGGCAGGTCATGTTCTTCGTTGAAGGCATGCTGGCGGTTGTCGCCGGTATTGCCGCGTTCTTCTTCCTCATCAACAGCCCGCAGGACGCCAAATTCCTCACCAAGGACGAGAAGAAGGCCCTCCTTGACGTCATGGCACTGGAGGACACCGTCAAGGAAGAGACCGGTCCGCGCGGCGTCCTTGCCGCCATGAAGAACGGCAAGGTCTGGTACTTCACGGTCATCTACTTCTGCCTCCAGATCGCCGTCTACGGCGTGACGTTCTACCTGCCGCAGCAGGTGGCCCAGTTGACCGGACAGAAAGTCGGCTTCGCGGTGGGCATGATGGCCGCCATCCCCTGGTTCTTCGGCATCTTCGCCTGCTACTTCATCGGCCGGGCCGCCAACACCGTGATCCGCCGCCGCAACTGGGGCACCGCGCTGTTCATCTCCACCGGCCTGTGCATCTTCGGCTCCGCGTGGGCGGGCGCCAACCAGCTGCCGGTGCTGGGCATCATCTTCATCACGCTGGCCGTCTGCAGCTTCCTCTCCATCGGTCCCATCGCCTGGTCCTTCCCGACGGCGTTCCTCACCGGCACGGCAGCGGCGGCGGGCATCGGCCTCATCAACTCCCTCGGTAACCTGGGCGGCTTCGTGGCTCCGATCCTGCGGACCTCGGTCAACCAGATGACCGCCTCCGACACCGGAACCATGGGCGTCTACGCCCTGGGCGTGCTCCCGTTCCTGGCCGCGGCCATGATGTTCGCGACCCGGCGGTTCAAGAACAAGGCCGACGACCTGCTGGAGCAGTAGCAGCCATTCCAGCGCATCAGCGAAGTTAGCTGGTCGAGCAGAAAGCACCAACAATGCAGGAGTTCCACCCCAGCCAGACCACCAGCGGCAGCATCCTGGTAGGCGTCAGCACCAAGATGTACCTGGGCTACCAGGACAGCCTGGAATGGCTGGAGCAACTGCGCCACGAAGTGGACACCCGTCCGGCCCTCGCGGCCGGGCGGGTTGTCCCGTTCGTGATTCCGTCGTTTCCGCTCCTGCCGGCGGCCGCCGGGCTTTTGCGCGGTTCGCCGCTGCTGCTTGGTGCGCAGAACTGCGGCTGGGCGGACGGACCCTGGACCGGGGAAGTGGCCCCGTCCATGCTTGCCGAGCTCGGAGTCAGCTTCGTTGAAATAGGGCACGCGGAACGCCGCCAGCACTTCGGCGAAGACGACGCCATGATTGCCCGCAAAGTGAGGGCCGCGGCTGGAGCCGGGCTGACGCCCCTGCTCTGTGTGGGAGAGCCCGACGGCGGAATTGCCGCCAGCGCCGCTGAATTTGTGTACCGCCAGATCCGGTCGGCCGTCGAGGGCGACTGGGAGCTCGCGGCCGGGCTCGTCATCGCCTACGAACCCGTCTGGGCCATCGGTGCGGCGGAGCCCGCGGGGGCGGGTTACGTGTCCGACGTCGTCCGGCGGCTCAGGGGCCACCTCGCCGCCGCCGGACTGGATAATCTGCCGGTTATCTACGGCGGCTCGGCCAAGCCCGGGCTCCTGCCCAGGCTCGACGGCGTTTCCGGCCTCTTCCTGGGCCGGTTCGCGCACAACCCCGCGAACTTCGGCGCCGTGCTCGATGAGGCACTTCTGTTGGTTGAAACACGCCAGGCTGGCTGAAACACGTCACAGTTCCCGGTGGACATGTCCAGCCGCAGCGATGAACAGTGGGCAGAATGCCATTCTGCCCACTGTTCGCGCTTAAGAATGAGCATGTCCCGCGGGCTTGGCCAGGAAGAATGGGCATGTCCCGCGGGCTTGGCCAGGAAGAATGGGCATCTCCCGCGGTGGGAGCGCGAAGGATGGGCATGTCCCGTCTAGCTGGCGGCGACCGACCGCTGGCACAGCCCGATGAATCCGCCCAGCTGCTCCAGGCCCTCGGGGTGGGCGGGGAGGTAGTTGGTCAGCCCGGGGGCGCGGACCACGACGGCGCGCCACTGGCCGCGGGACACCGCAACATTGATCCGGTTGCGGGAGAGCAGGAATTCCATGCCGCGCGGAGCTTCGGCCACCGCGGAACATGCCATGGACACGATCACCACGGCGGCCTCCTGGCCCTGGAACTTGTCCACGGTTCCCACCCGGACACCGATAAGGGCCTCGGCATCCAGCGCGTCGCGGATCACGTTGACCTGGGCGTTGTAGGCGGCGACCACCAGAATGTCCGCCACGGCCAGCGGCCGGGTGCCCTGTTCCGAGTGCCAGCCCAGCCCCAGATGGCGCCGCACCTGGCGGACGACCTCGGCGGCTTCCTCGGTCGACGACGTGACGTTTCCGCTGTGCTCCACCATGACAGTTTCGATCCCGGCCGGCACTCCTTCGAGCCGCCGGAGGTCCGCCGCCGGAGCTGAGCGCAGCTTGCCCTCATAGGAGAGTTCGGAGACGGCGCGGCACAGCTCGGACGTCATCCGCCACGAGTCGGCCAGGAAATAGCCCAGGTCCGGCGGCAGCGTGGCATGACCGGCCGACACCCAGCCCAGGGCTGACTCGTCCACGGGCTCGGGGTGCGCGCCCTGGCTGACCTGCGGCAACTGCTGGGGATCACCGAGCAGCAGTAGGCGGCTGCTGGCCTGCGCCACGGCCAGGGTATTGGCCAGCGAGAACTGCCCGGCCTCGTCGATCACCAGCAGATCCAGCGACCCCGCCGGGACGTTGGCGCCCGTCATGGTCCAGGCGGTCCCGCCGATGAGCGCCCCGCCCGGCGAGCCCAGCAGCCGCGCAACGTCCTTCACAGAGCGCTGCCCCCAAGGGAGCGGCTCCGTGTGTTTTACTTCCTTGGCGACCAGGGACGGGTCGACGCCGGCCTTGGTCACGGCGGTCTTCAGCAGGTTCTCCACCACCGCATGGGACTGCCCGACGACGCCGACTTTCCAGCCCCGGGCCACCAGCCGGGCGATGACATGCGATCCCACATGGGTCTTGCCGGTTCCAGGCGGCCCTTGGACGGCCAGGTAGGAGTGGTCAAGGGCCAGCACCGCCGCATTGATGGCGTCGATGAAGCGGTCCGGACCCTCGCCGGGCTGCGGCAGGGATGCTCCGGTGGTTAGCCTCGGCGGCAGGCGCCGGATGAGGTCAAGTGCAGGATGGTGGGGGATCGATCCAGACCCCAAGCCAGCGGCCGTCGTCTCAGCGAGGGTTGCAAGCGCCGCTTCGAGGCTCGTGGTGGGGAGCGGCTGGTCCTCGGTCAGTGCAATGGGCAGGTCGTTGTGGGGCGGAATGTTCCGGTGCAGCCTGTCCCGGATGATGACGGTGTCCTTGCCGCACTCATCTCCCAACTCCAAGACCTCGGTGCTGAACCATCCGTTCCGTCCGGTTCCGTCCTTGCCGGTCCCCACCAGCCCGGCGGGAAGCGGGCGCGCGTACATGCGGAACCATTTGCTGCCCTCGCGCAGGTCCGACCCGGGACTCACGGTTCCGGTCAGCTTGACCCGCCGCTCCGGAAGCTTGTTGCCTGCCTGCTGCCAGTGGTCGAGGATCTCGGCGGATTCGACGAGGAAAACATTCCGGTCCCGTTCGTGCGTGTCGGGGCCGCTCTCGCAGCGGTCGAAGTGCGCCCACCAGAACGCCTTGCGCTCCCGGCGGTGATAGCTGACAGCTGCGGCCAGCATGGAAACCGCTTTCCGGTCATCCTCGGACAGCCCGACGGCGGCATCGGCCAGCCCGGCCAGCGCCGCTTCCAGCGGGTCCCGGTCAGCGGTACGCGGCCCGGCGCCCGCCGCAATGTCCGCGACGTCGCCGGCACCGTCGGGCGTGGTTGCGGAAGCAGCGCCGACTGCGTCCCCGGCCGGCTTGATGCCGCGCGCACGCGCGAGCCCGAGCAGCCAGTCCCGGAGCTCCAGTGTGGAGAGGCAGTCGTATTCGTTGTAGGCGGAGATCCCCGCCAGGATCGTGGCCGCTTCCTCAGCCCGGCCGTCGTCGCGCGCGTCGCAGTAGTGGGCGTAGGCAACCACGGAGGCGCCGGCGTCCTTCACATCCCCGGAGCGAAGGTTTGTCCCCATGTAGAGAGGCTCGAGTTTCTTGATGCTGTAGGAATTCTCGGAGATCCGGATGCTGTTGCGGACGCTCTGGTAGAGATCCACCAGGAGCCCCTCGCGCAGCCACTCGTCGACGATGTCTTCGCCGGCCACGTGCAGCACGGAGAGCTTCCGGAGCGCTGTCTTCTCGTACGCCGCGTAGTGGTACACGTGCATGTCCGGGTGGTCCTGCCGGCGTTTTTCCACGTAGTCGAGGAAATCGAGGAAGGCCTGCTTCTCCGCTTCCCGGCTGTGTGCCCAGAACGGCCTAAACACCCCCGGGTCGCCGGAACCCGTCGGCGCTTCGATGACGCCGAACAGGTACTCCAGTCCCCAGACCCCGGTGGTGCTTTCCTGCCACAGCGGATCGCCCTCGAAGTCGAAGAAAATGTCGCCCGCGCTGGGCGGGGGCAGTTCGGCGAGCGTGTTTTCCGGGATCACCCCAAAACGGATGGTGTGCTCTTCACCGTCCTTGACGTACCGGACTTCCCCGTCCGCGGGGCCGATGCCGCTCTGCATCCGGGCCTGGTCCTGCAGGCGCAGCAGGGCACCGTTCGCCCCTGGAAGCCGGGCTTCCGCGAGCTCCCTGACCGTAAAAATGTTCCGTCCATGGAGTGCCTTGCGCTGCGCCGAGTTCATCCGCGCCACGAGCAGCAGGTCATCGGTGGCCAGGACCTGCTCCTGGCAGTAGTCGCAGCGGCCACAGGCGCTGAGCCCGGGCGCGCCCCACTGCACGGTGCCGGGCTGCGCCAGATGCGAAGAGGTCAGCGTCAGGAAGCGGTCCCGCCGCTCGCGGAAGACCGGCAGGATTTCCGCGAGTTTGTGGTGGCTGCGGACGTACTCGAAGCCGCCGCCCGGGCGCGGGACCGTGGCGCCGAGAACCAGCGTCACCGCCGGGGACGGTGGTATCCCGGCCTTGAGCAGCTGATCGCCGTAGGCGGCAAGCTGGAGCAGCGCGGTCACCTTGGCGTGCCGGGCCAGTTTGGTGTCGAAGACGGCGTAGCTGCAATCGGCCTGGCGGACCAGGAAGTCGGAGCGGCCGTGGAACTGGCCGTCGAAGAAGGCGGCCTGGAATACGACGTCGGCGCCGGAGCGCAGGGCGTCGAGGGATTCCCGGTGCTTGGCCAGCAGGGTGGCGCGTTCCATGGTTGGTGCCGGCACGACGTCGTACACCCCGCGCCCGGAGGCCGGATCCCAGTGTCCGAACTCCTCAACGAAACCGTCGAGGACCTTGTGCTCGTGGCGGTCACCCAACACGGCGGCGTGCTGAAGCATCTCATCAGCGTCGAACGCAGCCTTGGGCGAGCGGCCGAGCTTCTCGTCGAGTTTGCGCAGCAGCTGGTACTCACAGCCGGCGGCCGTGACGAGGTCGCTCGCGGAGAAAACCAGGTCCTGTGCGGTACCGGCTACTTCCGGTTCAAGAAAAAACACTGTGCCCCCGATGTTGATGTGCCGCGCATGTAACGGCTTGCTGGCCCAGAGAGGCCGCCAGCCGAACGTGGCCTTCTGTTCTTCAAGCTATCAAAGCCCTCTGACAAGTTACCGACCACCAGCCACCAACCAGCCACCAGGAACCGGCAAAATACCGCTGGTTCCCGGCGCAGGATCGGCGTAGGGTCTGAGGACCATGACCGAACAGCAACCCTACGAACTCGTCCAGCGCTTTGCGCACTTCGAGCTGCGCCGCTATCCCGCGTACGTTGTGGCCGAAAGGCAGGTCAACGCGACATTCGACCGGGCCGGGAATGCCGCTTTCCGGGATCTGTTCAACTACATCAGCGGCAGCAACAACGCCCGTCAGAAGCTGGCGATGACGGCCCCGGTGATCCAGGAGCCCGGTCCGGCGCAGAAGCTGGCGATGACCGCCCCGGTGCTCCAGAGCGGTCCGCTGCCGGGAAAAGACGAAGCCGCTGAATTTGTGGTTTCCTTTGTGCTCCCCGCTGGCCTGACGGCGGAGGCCGCCCCGGTCCCGGCGAACCCCCAGGTCAGGCTCCGGACCATGCCCGGATCCCTGGCGGCGGTTCTGCAGTTCTCGGGCAGCGGCTCGGAAGCTGCTTTTGACCGGCGCAACACCGGCCTCCAGGCGGCACTGGTGCTGGCCGGGCTGACGCCGGTGGGGCCACCACGATTCGCCCGGTTTGATCCGCCGTTCAAACCGTGGTTCCTGCGCCGCAACGAGGTAGTCCAGGACGTGCAGGAGCCTCTTTCCGAGTCGGGCGGGACCGGCCCCGGACCCGGGTAAGGCAAAATGGCAGGGTGACCCAACTCCCGCAGCGCCCCGCCAGTTCAGCCTCCGCACCGCCGCCCCGGACTCCGTCCGCCCGGTCCCAGGCTCCCCAGGCCCCGCGGTCCCAGGCCCCGCACACGCAGGAGTCCGGCATCGCCGCCCAGATCGCCGCCGAGCTCGGCGTGCAGGCCTGGCAGGTGAAGGCGGCCGTGGACCTGCTCGACGCCGGCTCCACCGTGCCGTTCATCGCCCGGTACCGCAAGGAAGCCACCGGGACGCTCGACGACGCCCAGCTCCGTGAACTGGACGAGCGGCTGCGCTACCTCCGCGAGCTGGAGGACCGCCGCCGGACCGTTCTGGAAGCGATCGCCGCGCAGGGTGCCCTCACTCCGGAACTGCAGGCCGCCGTCGTCGGCGCCGACACGAAGTCGCGGCTGGAGGACATCTACCTGCCGTTCAAGACCAAACGGCGGACCAAGGCGCAGATCGCCCGCGAGGCCGGGCTGGAGCCGCTCGCCGACGCCCTGCTGAAGCGGCCGGAGCTGGAGCCGGAACGCGAAGCCGACCGGTACCTCAACGCCGAGCATTCCATCGGCGACGCCGCCGCCGCGCTCGCCGGCGCCCGCTCCATCCTGGTGGAGCGCGTCGCGCAGGACCCCGACTTGGCCGCCACGCTGCGGGAGCGGCTCTGGACGCAGGGCCGGATGGTGTCCCGCGTAAAGAAGGGCAAGGACGCCGAGGGGCAGAAGTTCAAGGACTATTTCGAGTTCTCCCAGCAGCCGTCCGGGATGCCCTCGCACCGTGTCCTGGCGCTGCTGCGCGGCGAGAAGGATGGGGTGCTGGAGCTGGATCTCGCCGAGGCTGAACCGAACGACGACGCCGCCCTCACCGCCGCGCGCGGCCGGTACGAAGCCGCCGTGGCCCGGTTCCTCGGGGTCGCGGACCGCGGCCGGCCCGCCGACGCGTGGCTGCTGCAGACCGCGCAGCTCGCCTGGCGCTCGAGGGTGCTGGCCCGGCTGACCGCCGACCTGCGGAGCCGGATGTTCGCTGCCGCCGAGGACGAGGCAGTCCGGGTCTTCGCCGCCAACCTCCGGGACGTGCTCCTCGCCGCACCGGCCGGGAACCGCGCCACCCTGGGCCTGGACCCGGGACTGCGCACCGGCGTGAAGGTCGCGGTAGTGGACGGCACCGGCAAGGTGGTGGCGACGGACACGATCTACCCGCACGCCCCGGCCCGGAAGTGGGACGAGGCGCTGCGGACGCTGGTGGACCTGGCACGGAAGCACCACGTCGAACTTGTGGCGATCGGCAACGGCACCGCGTCCCGGGAGACGGACAAGCTCGCCGCGGACCTGCTCAAGCAGCTCACGGCGCCCGGCGCTGCCGCTTCGTCAGGCACAGCCAAACCACAGAAAATTGTGGTCTCCGAAGCGGGCGCCTCGGTGTATTCCGCCTCGGCGCTGGCCTCCGCCGAGCTGCCCGGCATGGACGTGTCCCTGCGGGGTGCCGTGTCCATCGCACGGCGCCTGCAGGATCCGCTCGCCGAGCTGGTGAAGATCGAGCCGAAGTCGATCGGCGTCGGGCAGTACCAGCATGACGTCACGGCCGCCAAACTCGACCGCAGCCTCGATGCCGTCGTCGAGGACTGCGTGAACGCGGTGGGCGTGGACGTCAACACCGCCTCCCCGGCGCTGTTGAGCCGGGTGGCCGGCGTCGGGCCGCTGCTGAGCGAGAACATCGTGGCGTACCGGAACGAGCACGGCCCGTTCAACAAACGCAGCGAACTGAAGAAGGTGCCCCGGCTCGGGGCAAAGGCGTTCGAACAATGCGCCGGCTTCCTGCGGATCAGCGGGGGAGCGGAGCCGCTGGACGCGTCCAGCGTGCACCCGGAGGCATACCCGGTGGCGCGCAGGATCAAGGCCGCCGCCGGCGGGAAGGGCCCGGCCGCGGGAAGCTATGCCGCACTGAATCCGCAGGACTTCGTCGACGGGTCCTTCGGCCTGCCCACGGTGCAGGACATCATCGCCGAACTCGAGAAGCCCGGCCGTGATCCGCGTCCGGCCTTCACAGCGGTGACGTTCGCGGAGGGCATCGAGAAGATCTCGGACCTCAGGCCCGGGATGGTGCTGGAGGGGACGGTGACCAACGTCGCTGCGTTTGGCGCGTTTGTCGACGTCGGGGTGCACCAGGACGGCCTGGTGCACGTCTCCGCACTGGCCGACCGCTTCGTCTCCGATCCACGGGAAGTGGTCAAATCCGGCCAGGTGGTGCGGGTCAAGGTGCTGGAGGCCGATCCGGAGCGGAAACGCATCTCGCTGACGCTGCGGCTCGACGACGAACCGGCGGCCGCCGGATCGGCCGCCGGCGGCTCCCGTGCCGGTGGACGTGCGGCTGACCGGCCGGACCGCGCGCGACAGGCGGCTCAGCCGGCCCCGTCGAAGCAGGCCCCGACCAGGTCGGCCCCGTCGAAGCAGGCGCCGACCAAGCAGCCTTCCAGTTCGCCGTCGGGCCAGCCGTCCGGCAAGCCGGCACCCGACCGGAGGACTCCCGCCAGGCAGCCGCAGAAAACGGCGCCTGCTCCGGCGCCGGCCAACACGGCCATGGCCGAGGCGCTGCGGAAGGCCGGACTCGGCAAGTAAACCCACCGTTCATCGCGGATTTCCTGCCGCTCGTCGCATAAGTAGTACGTTTGCTGTCGATTTGCACCATGATTGCCGGAGGCAACGGCCCACTTTGGGGCCCCCGCCTCTACGCCGTTGGGGCCCCCGCCTCTACGCCGTTGGGACACCGACGTCTTCGACAAGCAAGGGAAGCACTCATGGGCTGGCTGGACCGAGACCGAACGATTGCCCCACCCGGATTCAACCGGTGGCTGGTGCCGCCCGCAGC
The DNA here is from genome assembly GCF_055412825.1 of Pseudarthrobacter linnaei. Classification (NCBI taxonomy): domain Bacteria; kingdom Bacillati; phylum Actinomycetota; class Actinomycetes; order Micrococcales; family Micrococcaceae; genus Pseudarthrobacter; species Pseudarthrobacter linnaei. The sequence goes on along the minus strand of NZ_JBVAYX010000007.1, from coordinate 5,439 downwards.
GCTCGCCGTGCACCTGTGCATCGGCCAGGCGTACGCGACGAGTGTCTACAAAACGGCGCTGGTGAAGCACTTCGGTGCCAGCCTGACCGAGATCGGCGTGATCTTCTCGATCGCCATTGTGATGCTGGGCCTCTCGGCCGCCATCATGGGCACGTGGGTGGATAAGAACGGCCCGCGCAAAGCGATGTTCACCTCGGCGATGTTCTGGGCCAGCGGCTTCCTGATCGGCTCGCTCGGCATCTTCAGCAGCCAGCTCTGGCTCGTTTACCTGGGCTACGGCTTCATCGGCGGCATCGGCCTGGGCATCGGCTACATCTCGCCGGTCTCCACCCTGATCAAATGGTTCCCCGACCGTCCGGGCCTCGCGACGGGCATGGCCATCATGGGCTTCGGCGGCGGTGCCCTGATCGCCAGCCCGGTCTCCACCGCGCTGCTGAAAATGTACGACCCCAACTCCGCGGCTAAGGGCTGGGTGGCCAGCGGCGACTCCGTCGGCAAGCTCTTCCTCACCCTCGCCGTCGTGTACCTCGCCTACATGCTGTTCGGCGCCTTCACCATCAAGGTCCCGGCCGAGGGCTGGAAGCCGGCCGGCTTCGACCCGGCCAAGGTCAAGGCCGCCACACTCGTCACCACCGACAACGTCTCCGCCAAGAACGCCGTCAAGACCCGACAGTTCTGGCTCGTCTGGATCGCCCTCTTCTGCAACGTCACCGCCGGCATCGGCATCCTGGAGCAGGCCGCCCCGATGATCCAGGACTTCTTCCGCCAGTCCGACGGCGTGTCCCTGGTCAGCGCCGCCGTCGCCTCCGGCTTCGTCGGCCTGCTCTCGATCGGCAACATGTCCGGCCGCTTCGCCTGGTCCGCGACCTCGGACGTGACCGGCCGCAAGCGCATCTACATGATGTACCTCGGGGCCGGCGCCGTGCTCTACACGGTGCTGGCACTCGCCGGCTCCACCAGCACCTTCCTTTACGTGGCGCTCGCGTTCGTCATCATCTCCTTCTACGGCGGCGGCTTCGCGACCGTCCCGGCCTACCTGCGGGACCTCTTCGGCACCTTCCAGGTCGGGGCGATCCACGGCCGGCTCCTCACCGCGTGGTCCGCGGCCGGGATCGCCGGGCCGCTCATCGTCAACGCGTTCCTGGATGCCCAGGGCAAGCCCGGCCAGCTGACCGCCGCGTCCTACCAGCCGGCGCTGCTGACCATGGTGGGGCTGCTGGTCATCGGCTTTGTGGCCAACCTGCTGGTCAAGCCGGTCGAGGCCCGGTTCCACGAACCACGCCCGGACACCGTCCGGGCCGAAGAACCCGCCATGGAGGCCTGAGATGAGCACAGCACAGACATCGGTGAAACCGACCACCGGGAAGCTGGTCGCCGCCTGGGCGCTGGTCGGCGTGCCTCTGGGGTACGGCGTCTACGAAACCCTGACCCGAGTGGCGGCCCTGTTTGGTTGACACCGCTGAAGGGTCCGTGGCAACCGCACACGCTGCTCCCGCGGCGTTCACGCCCCCGGAGACCTTCACCACCCGTCCCACGCTGCAGGGCACGTTCGGGATGAGCGCGTCCACGCACTGGCTGGCGACGGCGGCTGCCCAGGCCGTGCTCGAACGCGGCGGTAACGCGTTCGACGCCGCGACGGCGGGAGCGTTCGTGCTGCATGTCGTCGAGCCGCACCTGAATGGGCCCGGCGGGGACATGACCGGCGTCTTCGTCACCGCGGAGGCCCCGGGCACGCCGGTGGTCCTGATGGGCCAGGGCCCGGCCCCGGCCGGAGCTACCGTGGAGCACTATCTCGCCGAAGGTCTGGAACTGGTGCCGGGCTCGGGGGCGCTGGCCGCCGCGGTGCCAGCCGCCGTCGACGCCTGGCTCCTGCTGCTGCGCGACCACGGGACCTGGGACCTGGATGAGGTGCTGGCCTTCGCGATCGGCTATGCCCGCGACGGGCACCCGATGCTGGGCCGGGTCGGGACAACCATCGCGGCCGTGGCGGAGCTGTTCCGGACACACTGGCCCACCTCGGCCGAACTCTGGATGCCCGGCGGACGGATCCCGGCCGAGGGGGAGCTGGTCCGGAACCCGGCCTACGCCCGGACCCTGCAGCGGCTCGTCGACGCCGGAGTGGCGGGTCCGCCGGGCTCTCCGGTTGTCGCTCCAGGCGGGACCCCGGTTGGGCAGTCCCGCGGGGACAGGATCGACGCGGCCCGCCGCGAATGGCGTGAGGGCTTCGTGGCCACGGCCATGGTGGACTCCGTCCAGACCCCGCACCGGCATTCCTCCGGCACGGACCACCGTGGTGTCCTCACGCTGCAGGATCTCGCGGGGTTCGAGGCGGGCTACGAGCCGGCAGCCACCGTCGAGTTCCGGGGGCACACCATCGCCAAGACGGGGCCGTGGGGCCAAGGCCCGGCGCTGCTTCAAACGCTCGCCCTGCTCGAGGGGTTCGACGACGAGTACCTCGACCCGTCCACCGAGCTCGGGGCGCACACCATCCTGGAGGCCCAGAAGCTGGCGCTCGCGGACCGCGAAGCGTACTACGGCGACACGGACGTGCCGCTGGAGTACCTCCTCTCTGCTGACTACTGCGCCAGCCGGCGGGCTTTGATCACGGACCGGGCGTCCCACGATTTCCGGCCGGGTTCTGTGCCCGGCCGCGAGCCGTATCTGCCGTCCCTGCGCACCGAGTACACGCCGCCGGCGCTGGCGAGGGATGCGTCCGCGGCCTCCGCGGCCCGACTCGGCGCCGGGGAACCCACCGTGGCGCCGACGGGGGAGACCCGCGGCGATACGTGCCACATCGACGTCGTGGACCGCTGGGGCAACATGGTTTCGGCCACGCCATCCGGAGGCTGGCTGCAGTCCTCCCCGGCGATCCCGGAGCTTGGCTTCTGTCTTGGCACCCGGCTGCAGATGACCTGGCTGGAGCCCGGCACACCCTCCACGCTGACGCCCGGCAAACGCCCGCGCACCACATTGACACCCACTCTCGTTCTGCGGGACGGCCGCGCAGTGACCGCGCTGGGTTCGCCCGGCGGCGACCAGCAGGACCAATGGCAACTGCCGTACCTGCTGCGCACCATCGTGGGCGGATACTCGCCGCAGCAGGCGATCGACGCCGCCACCTTCCATACGACGTCGATGCCCGGGTCGTTCTGGCCGCGCACCTGGGAGCCCGGCGGTGCCGTCGTCGAGGACCGGCTGGGGGAGGACGTCATCGCGGGACTCGAACGCCGCGGTCATGTCGTCACCCGGGCCGGCGGATGGGCGCTCGGGCGGCTGTCCGCCGTCGTGCGGGATCCCGAGACCGGGGTCCTGCAGGCCGCGGCCAATCCGCGCGGTGCGCAGGGGTACGCCGCGGGGCGTTAGCGCGGGGAGTTGTTGGATCCTATTTCGCCGCTTGCAGCCGTTTGCTGTAGAGGTTTTCTGGGCCTGGCCCTCTCCGTTCAGCCGGCCGCCACGAGCAGGTCCATGAAGCGGACCGACTCCGCGGCGATCTGCTGTTGAGCCTGTTCGCCGGAAATGCCCGGTTCGCCGTCGCCGGGTTGCTCACCGTAGTCTCCGAAGAAGGCGTGCACGCCGCCTTCCACTGTTGCGTAGATGGTGGCCGGCGGTAGCAGGGGCTTCGACGCGGCGATCTTGTCCGGGGTGGTGAGGCCGTCGTTTAAGCCGGAGATGGAGAGCACCGAGAGATCGCCGGAACCCGCCATGTTGTCCGCGGGGTACGAGGCGAACAGCAGGAGCCCGGAGACGTTGGGGTTCGACTTCGCGAAGGCGGACGCGCTCACGCCTCCCAGCGAGTGGCCACCCACGGCCCAGGAGGTGATCTCGGGATGCCGGTCCATGGCTCCGCTTGCCTGGCCTGTGCTCAGCAGGGAGATGCCGAGAGGCACTTTCAGGATGACGACCAGATAGCCTGCGTCCGCGAGCGGGCGCAGGATGTCCTGGTAGGCGCGCGCATCAACCCGCGCCCCTGGGTAGAAGACGAGGCCCGCGCTGGGCTTGCCTTGCGGGGCGAGGGTGATGGTGGTGGCGTTTTCGGTGGTGCTCGTCCTTGTGGTCCCGGCTGTCCCCACGGCCTGGCCGGCAGTACCGCCCGGCTGGTATGTAAACGGACTGAGCCACGCGAGACCGGCGACGAGGCCCAGGAGAACAAACCGGCCCGCGAGGCCGCGGAGCAGTTGCCGGCGTGACACCTTGCGCTGTGGCCGTTGGTGTTTAGTCAGGTTTTGGTGGTTGTGCAGGCCCCCGCGCTGAAGCAGAGTCGAGCGTTTGACCAGTCTGAACATCCAGACGAGGCCCAGCACGATGGTTGCCCCCAGCAGGACGGGCAGCGCGGGATGGCCGCCGAGGACTGCGCTGTTGCCAAGCAACATCCAGAGCGGGACCACGATCAGCGCCAAAGCAGCGAAGACGCCGGCCCAGGCCAGGACTGCGGTGGCTTCCGTCGGATCTTCCGACTGAGCGGCACCACTGGAGTTACCGGGGTCCTCCGGCCTGGCATCCTTCACAGTTCGATGTTATCTCCATGATCGAGATATCTGGATCATGGAATGTCCGCACGCCACCCTTGATCATTTTTGCCCGCTGCCGGCCCGCGACCTTTGTCGGCCGTGGGTTCAGGCTGCAGTGTTGAGGTCTGCGGCGCGGAAGTAGTAGTTGCGTCGGGGTTTTTGGCGTGGGTCGATGTGGGGTGGCGGGATGAACCAGGGGATGCCGGTGCGGACCTGGATGGTCCAGTGTTCCTTGTGGATCACGTGGTGGTGGTGGGAGCAGAGAAGCACGCCGTTGTCTGTGCCGGTCGTTCCGCCGCGGGACCAGTAGGAGATGTGGTGGGCTTCGCACCAGGGCGCGGGGATGGTGCAGCAGGGGAACGCGCAGCCCTGGTCGCGGGCGGTGAGGGCTTTGCGGATGTGCGGCGGGAACACCCGTGAGGTCCGGCCGATGTCCAGGATCCGGCCCTCGCTGCCGAGCAGGACCGGGATGATGTCCGCATCGCAGGCGATTTTCCGGACCGTGGAGGCGGTGACGGGTCCGGTGAAGAGCAGGTTTCCGGTGTGCTCCATCGCCTGGGCGGGGTGGAACGGACCGCCGGCGCCGCCCTGCAGGCCTGCGTCGCCGTGCAGGCCTGCGGCGCCCTGCAGGCCGGCGCCGCCCTGCAGGCCTGCGTCGCCNAGGTCGCGGTAGTCGATGGTGACCATGACCTGGGGCCGGAGTCCTCCGGCGGCGGGCAGGGTGCCGGCGGCGAGAGCGGCCTTGGCGGCGCCGACGAGGCCGTCGAGGAGTTTCTGCGGGCGTGAACGCAGGTCCAGCGGGACATCCCCGCCGTCATTCCCGCTGTTTTTGCCGCCGTCGGCCCAGGGGCTGGCTTCGGTGGCGGCTCCGGCGGAGTGGGTGGCCGCCGCCGCGGCAGGCCCGCCCGCGGACCCCGCACCGACGGCCGCG